>DATAMS010000109.1:0-14375 GCA_036260495.1 Thermoanaerobaculia bacterium | reverse complement strand
TGACGTTCGATCTGAGGAGCCTTACTCTGAGCGAGCCGGCGAAGAATTGTTTCCAGCGCCGAATACGCGATCAGGCCAGCCGCTTCGACGTGTCCTTCTTTTGAAAGCGTCTCGGCATTCTCGAGCATTCGCGTGACCTGCTCGTCATCGGCGAGATGCTCCTGCGCGGGGATGTCCGGCCCGACGGGAGGATTGACCAGCATGACATCAAACCTCCATCCGGGATTCCTCTCGACGACTTCTGCCAATTCGCGAGCTTCTTCGTCATCGAACTGAGGATATGGTTTCACTTCGAGCACCACGTTTGCCTCCGGTGACGTGGCGATGATCTCGGGCCTGAACTCTTTCAGGAATGGAGGTAGATCATCGCCTGAGGGTCGAACGCGAACCTCGTACCCACGGGCCCGATACTCGGCAGCCAAACTATCGATCTTTTGCTGCGCCATTTCTGTTGGGGTCACTGAAACACCTCGATTCTCGACGAATGATCGACAACAACGTGAACAAAGTCGCTCCCGCCGCTAAAACCGCTGGCGAGTAAGGCCGTCAGCGTCAGCGGCCCCAAGTCGGTGGATCCTTTTCTGCGCATGCTGGCAACCAGATCGACCACCTGCGAGTCGTCAGCGTACGCGATTCCTTTCAATGCGTCCTGAATCGGTTTGACAATGTTGTCGAGATCACCTGCTGCGCCGCTGACATGAAAGTATGCAACCCGCAGCACGAATGTGTCCAAGGCCGATGGCGGCAGACCGTGAGCAGCTTCCTCGCCGGCCTGACGGACTCGTTCTTGCCAGAACCGTCTGGCAGCGCCCTGCGATGTAACAGGCGTCCCAAACACGATGAATTCCAAACGCGCCAAGCGCCGCCATTCTACGGCTTCACAAACCTCACGCGTTTACCCGCCGGATCGAACGTTACGACGAGATCCTTCAGGAAACGGAAGCCGAGGTTTGCGCGCGGGAAGAGGTCGACGAAATCGACCATCGGATCGGTGACGGTGATTCCGCCGATGTGTACGGCGCCTTTGAGGGGCACTGCGTAGATGTCGAATTCGTTGCCCACGGTGCGTCCGTGTCCCATCACGCGCGGTTCTTCCGCCAGCGGCAACGACTTGGCGAGCGAGAGCGGCATTGACAAGAGCGCCGGGCTGCCGCTGTCGATGTCGGTGGTCACTTTCGTGCCGGCGACGTCGATCTCGATCGTCGGAATTCCGTGTTCGGCGGAGTACGCGAGGATCGCGCTGCCGTCCGCCGCGGGAAGCTTTCCGCCATCGACTTCGAAACGGCTGTTCGGATAATCGAAAGTCACCAACAGTGACGTGAAAAGTTGCAGGCCCATTACCCCGTCCACGTCGCGTTGCGGGCCATCGGCCGACGCTTC
The DNA here is from genome assembly GCA_036260495.1 of Thermoanaerobaculia bacterium. Classification (GTDB taxonomy): domain Bacteria; phylum Acidobacteriota; class Thermoanaerobaculia; order Gp7-AA8; family Gp7-AA8; genus JADGNZ01. The sequence continues at coordinate 12,995 of DATAMS010000109.1, read as the reverse complement.
GGTGACATCGACCTGGCCGAGGTGGAGATCGGCGATGTCGATGGACTCGACGTGAAGGATGCGGACCGTCTTCTGATTCTTGCCGCTCGGATCGCCGCTGACCGCTTCGCCCATCACCGGCAGCGACAGCTTGTCCGCGAGCGCGTGGCTGACGTTCATCATGCCGCCGAAGCCGCTGTCGACATCGAAACGGAACGGTCCTTTGCCATTGATCTTCGCTTCGATGACGGGGACGTGATGCGTGACGTCCATCGGAATCTTCACGGGCTTTCCGATCATGATCTCGCCCGGAGGTTCCGGACCGCCGCGCCGGCGTTCCTTCATCTCGCCGCCCATGCCGATGGCTTTGCGTCCCTCGCGCGCCACCTCTTCGGCGGACGGCGGATCGAAGTTGGAGAGAACGACGAGCGTGTACGGCGGCGCGATCTCGAGCACCGCGTTGACGCCGGGCGAGCCTCCGGCGACGCCGAGCGCGCGCTTGCCGCCGGAATCGAGCTTGTCCGTGAACAGCCAGTCGGTCCAGCCCTTCGAGAGGACCTTGTTCGCGAGCAGCGCCTGCGAGAGGCGGAGCAGATCGGGCGCGGTCGAATAGCCGCCGCCGGCGGAACTGCCGCGCACGGGCAGCGTCGCCGTGTTGTTCCTCCGCTCGGGAAGCGGACCTTCGGGACCGCGCTTGGTCTGGCCGATGGCGCGGTTCGGGACGTTTTCATCGACGGCGTACGACGCGGTGTCGTTCATGCCGGCCGGTTTCGTGATGTGGTCGCGAACGTAATCGTAGTAGCTCTGCCCCGATACTCGTTCGATGATGAGCCCGAGAACGACGAAGCCGGCATTCGAGTAGCGCTGCGATGTGCCGGGCTCGAATTCGAGCGGTGCATCGGCGAAGAGCGGGAGATAGTCCGATAGCTTCCGCAGCGACGCGTGCGAGGCCATGAACTTCGGCCCGAAGATGTCGCCGAGGCCGGAGCGATGATCGAGAAGCTGGGTGATGGTGATCTTGTCCGCGACCGGCGAGGGATAGTCGGGCAGACACTGGCGAATGGTGTCGCCTAGTGCGAGCTTTCCGCGAGCAGCGAGCTGACCGATCGCAATCTTCGTGAAGAACTTGTTGATCGAGCCGAGGTTGAATTTTGTGTCGGGACGGTTGGCGATTCTCTTCTCCGGATCGGCCATGCCCACAGCGCGCACGAGCAGCGGATCGCCGTCTTTCGCGAACATCACCACGCCCGAAAAGCGATCCTCGGCGACCGCTTTGTCGACGGCTGCGGTGAGCTGGGCAACGCGCTGTTCGTCCGTCGTGCTCTGCGCGAGCGCCGATGCAGCGATCAGCAAAGTGGCGAGTAGCAGTTTGATTTTCATCAGTGCCTCCGAGGTCAAGGTACGGGTTAGTTGTGAACGGATGATGAAGTCACAAAAACCGATCACCCCAAAGACACAAAGGACACAGAGTTTTTCTTTGTGTCCTTTGCGTCTCTGTGGTTAAAGATTTTCTTTTGTTGGCAGCGTGAACGAAAACGTCGAACCTTTGCCGATCTCGCTCTCCGCCCACACACGTCCACCATGCGCGGCGACGAGCTGGCGAACGATGGAGAGCCCAAGTCCTGCGCCGCCGGTGGTGCGGGAACGGGAGACATCGACGCGGTAGAAACGCTCGAAGATGTGCGGAAGCTCGTCCGCCGGGATGCCCACGCCGCTGTCGATGACCTGAATGATTGCTTCTTCGTCGTCGCGCGACCAGACGATGCGAATCATGCCGGCGGTTTCCATATGCGCCACAGCGTTGCTCAGAAGATTCGTCAGGATCTGCACGGCGCGGCGGGTGTCGGCAAAGACGAACACATCATCATCGCCTTCGCAACGAATCGTCACGCCGCGCTCGCGCGCTCGCGGCTCGATGCCTGCCGCCGCGCGCCGTGCCAGGGCTGCGACGGCGACCGGCTGCCGATCGATGTCGAGACGTCCTGCTTCGGCGAGCGCGAGATCCTGAAGATCGTCGACGAGGCTGGTGAGGTGCATCGTCTCGTCGTGCAACGAGGCGATGCGCTCGGGCGTCGGCGCGGTGAGGCCGTCCTGCATCGACTCCAGCTCGCAACGGATGTTGGTCAGAGGCGCACGCAACTCGTGCGCGACATCACTCACCATCCGCCGCCGCAGTTCTTCGTTGCGTGCGAGCGTCGCGGCCATGGCGTTGAATCCGTGCGCCAGTTCTTCCAACTCCGCGCCGCCGCCGGGCTCGACGCGCACGGCCAGATCGCCGGACTCCATGCGCCGCGCCGCCGCCGTGAGCCGCTCGACCGGACTGCTGACGGCGCGGGCGATGGCGACGGCCATGACGATGCCGAACAGCATCGCCGCGAGAAAGATCCAGAAGAAGGAGCGATCGAGCGAACCGGTCCGCGGCAACTCCAGCGCGATGTTTCGATGTGGCAGCAGGAAGAGCCAGCCGGCGACGGCGCCGTTCGCATCGCGCATGATCATTTGCGGTCCGCGGATCAACTCGCTCGTCCTGCCTGAGGGGATGTTGCGCTCGATCGCCAGAACGCCGTTGGTCATCAGATCGATGCGCGCGCTGCGAAGCTGTGGGCTCGACGACGCCACCAGCCGCCGGTCGCGGTCGAAAAGAAGAATGTCGATCCCCGTACTCTTCGCGATCTGGTCGATGGCCGGTTGTACTCCGGCCCACGTGCCGTGCTCTCTGTAGAACACGGCGATCGTTGCTGGCGTGCGCGGCGTCAGCCGGTCAATCTGAAATGAGGGCGTCGAGCTCAGGTGAGGACCGCCACTCGTCGTCACGGCAACGTCGAACTTACGGATCTCGTAATGCGCGACGCGCGTCGAGATCACAGCCACGGCGCCGATCATGACGGCGACGAGCGCCGCGACCATGGCGATGAGGCGGCCGCGCAATGTGGGAAAGAGACGCATCAGGCCACCAGTTTGTAGCCGATGCCGAAGACGGTGGCGATGATGTCCGCGCCGACTTTGCGGCGCAGATTCTTGATGTGCGCATCGATGGTGCGGTCCATGCCATCGAAGTCATCGCCGAGCGCGAGGCGAGCCAGCTCGTCGCGCCGGAAAACGCGGCCGGGTGCGCGAGCCAGCGAGAGGAGAAGCCGCAGCTCCGTTGCAGTCAGTACTACCGGCTCGCCGCTGACGGTGACCTCACATCGTTCCGGATCGATCATTAGCGCGCCAGCCGCGACGCACTCTTTCTTCTCCGACGAACCGACCCGTCGCAACACCGCTTCGACGCGAGCCACGAGCTCGCGCGGACTGAACGGCTTGGTCAGATAGTCGTCAGCGCCGAGAGCGAGGCCGGCGAGTTTGTCGCGCTCGGTCGTCCGCGCGGTGAGCATGATGATCGGAACCTGCGAGGTTGCTCGCAACAAACGGCAGACTTCGAGCCCATCGACGCGCGGCAGCATCAGATCGAGCACGATCAGATCGGGCGCAAACGTCCGCGCCAGCTCCAGCGCCCGCGCCCCATCGAGCGCCGACGCCGTCGTGTAACCGGCATGCGCCAGATAACGATCGAGCGTCTCGCACACTTTCGGATCGTCATCGACGATGAGGACGCGGCGCATGCCTCCATCGTAGGGTTAATTGTGAATTTGGGGTGAAGGGGATTTGAAGAGTGAAGTGTGAAGAGTGAAGAGTGAAAGAGGAACTGGTTGGTGTTCCTTCACTCTTCACACTTCACTCTTCTCACTTCTTCAATGTCCGTACTGCGTCTGGATCACATGCTGGCAGCCGCTTGCTCCCGCGGTGACGATCGTGAACCGGTCGTACTCGGTGCTTGCGATCGGATGAACCGCCACGTTCGTCAGCGTGGACACGATTGCGGGGACGGTGTTGCTGTGGCTGACGACGAGGACGGTGCCGGCGGGATGCTCGGTGAAGATGCGCCGTGCCAGTTGACGCGGGTACTCTCCGATGTGCGCGAGGTCGACATCCACTTCGCTCACCGGGATGTGCAGCAGCGCAGCCGAGGGTGCCGCGGTTTGCTTCGTCCGCTTGAATTGCGTGACGTAGATGGCCCGAACACCAGAGTGTTCGATCGCCGCGGCCAATGCGTTCGCCCGCGCGGTTCCGGCGGGACTCAACGGAGGGTCGGTGGCTTTGGGATCTGTCTGCTCGGCGTGGCGAACGATGATGATCGTCGTGCAGTGCGGCGTTCCCACCGGCGGCGCGGCCCAGGCGATGGTTGCGAACAGAAGTGCTGCCAGTGTTGCGATTCGTGCGGAAGTTCTCATGCTGATGCGCGCCTCTTCGCTGCTGCCTTTTTGGCTCCGCCAGCTTCGGCGATCGCGTTGCGTGCCTTCGTGTAATTCTCGATGTAGACCTTCGCCGGAATCCGCCGGATCGCTTCGCCGAGGACGTCGAGCGGAAGATCGTCGACCTTCTTGAATCGGATGCAGGCCTTGCCCATGTCGAGCTTCTTCTTGCCGCTCTTCGCCCACGCCTCACGAAACCAGCGAACCAGCGCTGACTCGTCCTCGCCGTCACAACCGGTGTACAAACCCATGACGTAGACAGACATGAAATTCTTCTGCGACGCCAGCGCGGCGAACGGCAAACCCTGCCGCGGATCGGTGTGGTATCCGGCGGGAAAGATGCGGTGCGGCACGGAGTAGCCGATCATGCCGTAGGCCATCCCTTCTTCGTAATCCTTGTCGAGATTCGCGAGGATGACTTCACGAACTTGCTCGATTGCGTTTCTTCGATCGGCAGGGAGAGAGGCCAGGTACTCCTGAACGGTCGCCGCTTTGCTTTGCATGCGGAAAGTATATCTATCCGCAGTTAGACGCAGATGACGCCGGTTTATCTGCGAACATCTGCGTCATCTGCAGATCAAACAGTCACTTGAACTCGATCCAATCGCTCATCCCCACTACATGATTCGAAGTCTCTGACCGTTTCTCGTGAACGTAGACGCGCATGCGGATGGGGTGCTTGAGGTCGGGGAGGTCGAGGAAGCGCCCGAGGTCCTGAATCAATGTGATGGTTCCGGTGGCGCTCTCGACGAAGTGTGACTGCGTGGCTCCTTTTCGATAGGGAACGACGGTGGGAGCGATGCCGATGGTTCGGTTAGGCACTCGCGACTCGAACACGAAATCGAGGAAGTACGTGTCCGGCCGGAAATTCTGGATGTTGTAATCGATCGTCGCTTTGATCGTTGCCGTTGGTGTCAGTTCGCTGCCCGGCGCCGGCGTGATCTCGCGCACCTTGACTGTCGCGCCTTCGGCCGCAGCCGGCTTCGCGTTCGGATCGGTCGTCATCAACTCCCACGGACCAACGCCGGTGATCTGCAGCTCCGTGTTCTCAGGAAAGTAGAGGAAGTGCACCATCCGCGGCGGGTTCAGATAGAAGCTGCCGGCGCGATAACGCGTGACGGAGTTTTTGTTGGCGACGGCGCCGAAGCCGAGGTCGACCGCGCCGGCGAGGACGGTGACGCGCTCCTGGCGCGGATGCCAGTGCGGCGGAATCGCCGAGCCAGCCGGAATGCGCACGCGCATCGTGAACATCCCCTCGGCACCCGGATTGCCTTCGAGCACGGACACTTTCGATCCCGGCGGCAGCGTCGGCGGCGCATCTTTGAAGGCGATCGCCTCGGGGATGAATCCGATCGGTGTTTCCGGCGTTTGCGCGCCGAGGTTGACAGTGAACGCGAGGAGCGACGCAAGGATCAATGTGCGCATTGATTAATGATAGTTCTTGCTGCCCCGCCGCCTCGCTCCGACCCACGACCCCCGCCGTCCTCCGACTCCCCACATTCGGAATACCTGCGCCAGCACACTGTTGACATCCCCCGAGGAATGAATAAAAATTCGTGCCGATGAATAATCATGCGCATGGCGATGGACTGCGGAGACGCGACGAGATCCAGCGTATCGTCCGGGATCAGTCCGTTCATTCGCAAGACGAATTGCTGGCGCTGCTGAAGAAACGCGGGTTCCGCGTCACGCAGCCGACGCTTTCTCGCGACCTGCGCGAGTTGGGCGTAGCCAAGTCGCCGAACGGTTACGTCACGCAGGACGCGTTCGCGGGCGGCGCCGTCGTCGCCTTCGCGCCGCGCGATGTCGTTGAGACGCGGCTCGAACAGGCTGTTGCTGAATATGTCACCGGCGCCGACACCGCCGGCAACCTCGTCGTGATCAAGACTCCGGCCGCGAGTGCGCAGCCGGTCGCCAGCGCCATCGATGCCGCGCAGATCGACGGCGTCCTCGGCACCATCGGCGGCGACGACACGATCTTCGTCGCCTTCCGCACCACCGACACCGCTACTTCTTTCGCGCAGCGGCTGCGGCGAATCATCGGCGTCCGCCGCCGCAACGTCCGCTGAGCGCGTTCCCAGAGAATTGCCATGAACGAACCTATTTTCATTGCTGATCGTGTTGATGCCGCCGCGGCGGTTGTGACCACGCCGAAGAAGCGCGTTGCCATCGTCGGCGCCACCGGCTACTCCGGCGCGGAGCTGACCGCGATCATGGCTCGCCATCACGGCGTGGAACTGGTCGCGCTCTTTTCGTCGAGCAGCACCGCGCGCGGCCCGGTCACGCCGACGCTTCCGAAGCTGATCGCAGAGCCGTTCACGCTCGACGCGCTGATCGCCGCGAATCCCGAGGTTGTGTTTCTTTGCACGCCGAACGAAGTGTCCGCGGAGCTTGCGCCAAAACTCCTCGACGCCGGCATGACCGTCATCGACCTCTCCGGCGCGTTCCGGCTCGAGGAGCCGTCGATGTATCCGACGTGGTACGGCTTCGCGCACGAGAACCCGAAACTTCTCGGCGAAGCCGTCTACGGACTTACCGAATACTGCAATGGCGAGTTGAAGAAAGCGCGCCTGGTCGCCAATCCCGGCTGCTATCCGACGTCGATTCTTCTGGCGCTGCGCCCGCTCAATTTCGCGATCGACCGCGAGCAGCCGGTGATCTGCGATTCGAAGAGCGGCGTCTCCGGCGCGGGCAAGAAAGCCGACGTGAACTTTTCGTTTGCGGAGCTGTTCGGGAACTTCAAAGCGTACGGCGTCGGCCATCATCGCCACGAGCCCGAAATCCGCCAGCAGCTTCACCTTGGCGACCGCGCGCCGCTCGTCTTCGTCGCGCATCTTCTGCCCGTCCATCGCGGCATTCTCTCGACGATGCACGTCGGCTTCACACACGCCATGACCGAGCAGCAGATCACCGATGCGTATGCGCGGGTCTACGAGAATGCGCCGTTCGTGCGCGTGCTGCCGGCTGGGCAATTGCCGGAGCTGAAGAACGTCGTCAACACACCGCGCGCGGAGATCGGCTTCCAGCTTCTGCAGGGCGGCCGCCGCGCCGTCATCGTCTCGGTCATCGACAACCTGCTCAAAGGTGCCGCCTCGCAGGCGGTACAGAACTTCAACCGCATGTTCGATTTTGCGGAAACGGAGGCCCTAATCTGATGAACGTCATCAAGCTCGGAGGGAGCCTTCTCGATGACGCGTCGCGGCGCGCCGAAGTGCTGGGCGCGATTGCGAAACGCTGGAAGAGCGGCGAGCAGATCGTGCTCGTTCACGGCGGCGGGAAGCATGTCGATGCGAATCTCAAGCGACTCGGCATCGCCAAGCGCACGCACGCCGGACTGCGCATCACCGACGATGCCACGCTCGATGTCGTCGTGTCGACGCTTGCCGGATCGGTGAACAAGATGCTCGTTGCCGAACTGTCGGCGATTGGCGTTCGCGCCGCTGGCATCAGCGGTTGCGATGCGTCGACGCTGATCGCCGAACTGCACGAGCCGATCGATGGCGTCGACCTCGGTCACGTCGGACGCGTCACCGGCGGCGATCCCGCGCTCATCAACGCTGTCATCGGCGCTGGCATCATGCCTGTTCTTTCATCGATTGCCGAAGGTCCGAACGGATCGCTTTTGAATGTGAATGCAGACACCGCTGCCGCTGCGATCGCCATCGCTGTCGGCGCGGAGAAACTCGTCTTCATCACCGACGTCGCCGGCCTGCTCGATGAGACCGGCAACGTCGTGTCCGAGCTGCACGCGCCGGAAGCGGAAGCGCTCCTCGGCAGCGCAGTCGTCACCGGCGGTATGCGTCCCAAGCTGCAAGCCGCGCTGCACGCGCTCGAATCGGGCGTGCAACGAATCACGATTGGCGAAGAAGGAGGAACCAACCTTGTTGCTGCATGACGAATCGCCCACCGCCGTCGAAGAGCGCGAGAAGGCCTTCATCCTCGGCACCTACGCACGCACGACGTTTCATCCGCGCAGCGGGAAAGGTGCGCGCATCACCGACGCGGATGGCCGCGAATATTGGGACCTCCTCGGCGGCATCGCCGTCAACGCGCTCGGCCATCGTCACCCGCGCCTCGTGAAAGCGTTGCGCGACGAGTCGAACGCGCTACTGCACCTCTCGAATCTTTACTACCACCCGTCGCAAGGTCTGCTCGCGGAGCGCCTCGTGCGCGCCTCGGGACTCTGCCGCGCGTTTTTCTGCAACAGCGGAACGGAAGCGAATGAAGCGGCGCTGAAGTTCGCCCGCCTCGCCAATCCCGGAAAACCTGGCGTCGTCGCGCTGAACGAAAGCTTTCACGGGCGGACGCTGGGATCGCTCTCGATGACCGGCCACGAGGCGTATCGCAAGCCGTTCGAGCCGCTCATGCCCGGCGTGACCTTCGTCGAGCCGAACGATGTCGCCGCGCTCGAAGCCGCAGTCGATGAAACGACCGGCGCGATTTTCCTCGAGCCGGTGATGGGCGAAGGCGGCATCATCCCGCTCACGCACGAATTCCTCGCCGCCGCGCGCCGCGTTGCCGATCGCACGGGCGCCATCCTCGTCTTCGATGAGATCCAATGCGGCTTGGGTCGCACCGGAACGCTCTTCGCGTTTCAGCAGAGCGGCATCGTTCCCGACATCATCACGCTCGCCAAACCGCTCGGCGGCGGCCTGCCGCTCGGCGCCGTCATCACCGGCCCCGCGATCGAAGGCCTCGTCAAACCGGGTCATCACGGCACGACGTTCGGCGGCAATCCGGTTGCCTGCCGCCTCGGCCTGGCAGTGCTCGACGAGATCGAAGAATCGAAACTTCTCGAACGCGTGAACACGCTCGGCGCGTGGTTCGGAACGCAGCTCAACAAACTCAAGAAACGCAATCCATCGATCGTCGACGTCCGCGGCAACGGCTTCATGTGGGGCATCGAGCTCGATGGCCCTGCCAAGCCTGTCGTCGCGGAGTTGCTCGCGAAAGGCTTCGTCGTCGGGAGCGCGCGCGAGAACGTGATTCGCTTGCTGCCGCCGTACGTCACGCCGAAGAAGGCATTCGCCGAATTCGTCGAAACGCTCGAACAGATCCTCGGAAATCTAGAAAGAAAAGTCGCGGAGAAGGTCACGTAGGTCGGACTCTCCAGTCCGACTGTTTTTGACGAGGAGTCGGACTAGAGAGTCCGACCTACGTACTCAAAGGAACCATCAATGACTCACTTCAAAAAAGTCGCACTTGCCTACTCGGGCGGCCTCGATACCTCGATCATCATTCCCTGGCTGAAGGAAAACTACGGCTGCGAAGTCGTCGCGGTCGCCGTCGATGTCGGCCAGGCCGAGGAGACGTCGGGGTTGGCGGAGAAGGCGTATCAGACTGGTGCGTGCGATTTCCATCTCATCGATGCACGCGAAGAATTTGCGCGCGATTACCTCTTCCCCGTTCTGAAAGCGGGCGCGATTTACGAGAAGGATTACCTCCTCGGCACCTCGACCGCGCGGCCGCTCATCGCCCGCAAGCAGGTCGAGATCGCGCTCGCCACCGGCTGCGACGCGCTCGCGCACGGATGCACGGGCAAGGGCAACGATCAGGTCCGTTTCGAGCTCGCGTACCAGGCGCTCGCACCGGAGCTGGCCGTCATCGCGCCGTGGCGTGAGTGGTCGATCATCTCGCGCGAAGACGCCATCGACTACGCATCGTCGCGCGGCATTCCGATTCCTGTGACGAAGAAAGATCCGTACTCGCGCGACCGCAATCTCTGGCATCTCTCGCACGAAGGCGGACCGCTCGAAGATCCGTCATTCGAGCCGGAACCGTCGATGTTCAAACTTTCCGTCGATCCGATCGACGCGCCGAACACGCCGGAAAAAGTCGCGATCACGTTCGTTGCCGGTGTGCCGATCGCGGTCAATGGCGAGGCGATGTCACCTGCCGCACTCGTTTCGAAACTGAACGAGATCGGCGGACGTCACGGCGTCGGACGCATCGACATCGTCGAGAACCGCCTCGTCGGCATCAAGTCGCGCGGCGTGTACGAAACGCCCGGCGGCACGCTGCTTGTCAACGCAATCAAAGCGCTCGAGTCGATCACGCTCGACCGCGACAGTGCGCACGAGAAGGAGCGCATCGGCACGCGCTACGCGGAGCTTGTCTACTTCGGCCAGTGGTTCTCGCCGCTGAAAGAAGCATTCGATGCGTTTGTCGACGCGCTCGCCGAAGCGGTCACCGGCACGGTCACGCTGAAGCTGTACAAAGGCAACGCCATCGTCATCGGACGCACGTCGCCGAACTCGCTGTATTCCGAGGCGCTGGCGAGCTTCAACATGACGGGATATGACGCGCGCGATGCCGCAGGATTCATTCGCGTGTTCGGGCTGCCGACGCGCGGCCGTTATCGCATCGAAGAACACAAACGCCTCGACGACACGAACCCCGGCGATGAAGTCACTGCCGCGCGGCTGCGGAAGGCGGCTGGTTGACGCAGAAACTGTGGGGCGGGCGCTTCGTGTCGGAGCCATCGCAGTTGCTGCGGCGGCTCAACGACTCGTTTGCGTTCGACCGCGAATTGTTCGACGAGGACGTCGAAGGCTCGATCGCCTGGGCGCGCGCGATCGCCGATGCTGGCGTCTTGTCCGAGGAGGAGCTGGATGCGATTCTCGGCGCGCTGGTGCGGATCGAAGCGCCGGCCGATGGCGACTACGAGGACGTCCATTCGTACGTCGAGTCGAAGCTTTACGAATTGATCGGCGCCGTCGCGGGAAAACTGCACACCGGCCGTTCGCGCAACGATCAGGTGGCGACCGATCTGAAGCTTTGGCTCAAGCGCGCCTGCGACGAAGCGATCGAGATCGTGAACGCGCTGGCGACGACGCTGGCAACGCGCGCGCTCGAAGAAGCCGCGACGCCGATGCCCGGCTACACGCACTCGAAACAGGCCGAGCCGGTCACGTTCGGGCACTGGTGCCTTGCGTATGTCGAGATGTTGCGCCGCGATGTTGCGCGGTTTGCGAGTGCCCTTGAACGCGGCGACGAATGCCCGCTCGGATCGGGCGCACTCGCCGGCACGCCGCTGCCCATCGATCGCGATGCCCTCGCGCGCTCACTCGGCTTCGCGCGCGTAAGCGCGAACTCGATCGACGGCGTTTCCGATCGCGACTTCGCGGCCGAGTATTTGTTTGCGTCGTCGCTGATGCTGACGCACGTGTCGCGCATGGCCGAAGACCTGATCTTCTTCACCAGCGATGAAGCCTCGTACGCGGAGTTGCCGGACTCGATGGCCACCGGCTCGTCGCGCATGCCGCAGAAAAAGAATCCCGATGTCCTCGAGCTTGCGCGTGCCTACGCGGCGCGCGGCATCGGCGAGTTGACCGGGTTTCTGGCACTGCTCAAAGGTCTTCCGCTCGCGTACGACAAGGATCTGCAGCTCGACAAAGAGCCGCTTTTCCGCACGCGCCGCGTGATCGCCACGCTCGTTCCCGCGCTGCGCGAGCTGATCTCCGGACTCTCGCTTGACCGCGATCGCATGCGAGCCGCCGCGGGCAGTGACGCGCTGATCGCTACCGCCGTCGCCGATGCGCTGGCGGCGACGGGCATGCCGTTCCGCGAAGCGCACGATCAAGTCAGCCGCAATCTCGCCAACCTCGGAACTCTGGCCAGCGAACACGGCGTCACGCTCGACGGCATGCTTGCGAAGAAGAACGCGCTCGGGGGCACCGCGCCGGAGCGAGTGAAGGAAGCGGCAAAGGCCGCGCTGTTGGAGTGCAGCGACCGATCATGAAACTCCCGAAGGGTTTTCTCGCCTCCGGCATCCGTGCCGGCATCCGCAAAAAGCGGCCCGACCTCGGCGTCATCGTCGCGCCCGACGGTGCGAACGCGGCTGCCGTCTTCACGAAGAACCGTTTCCAGGCCGCGCCCGTGACGCTGTCGAAAAACGCGTTGAAGAAAACGGGCGGACGTCTCAAAGCCGTCGTCGTCAACGCCGGCTGCGCGAATGCTGTGACGGGAAAACCGGGTAACGATGCCGCGAAACGCGTTCGCTCGCGCGCTGCCGAATTGCTGACTTGTCCCGCCGAGGAGATATTCATCGCATCGACCGGCGTGATTGGTGTCGTGCTCCCCGATCAGAAGGTTCGCGAAGCACTCCCGGATTCGATCGCGCGCCTTTCTTCGAGCGGCATCGACGCCTTTTCGCACGCCATCCTCACCACCGACGTCGGTCCAAAAGTCACGCAGGCCACGTTCACGCTCGGCGGCAAACGCGGACGCATCGTTGGCGTCGCCAAAGGTGCCGGCATGATCCATCCGAACATGGCCACGATGCTCGGCTTCGTCATGACCGACGCCGCGCTCGATTCGGCAACGTTGCAAAAGGCGTTGCGAACATCCGTTGATCAAAGCTTCAACGCCATCACGGTCGATGGCGACACGTCGACAAACGACACAGTGCTCGTCATGGCCTCCGGAAAACTCGGCAACGCGCCGCGCTCCGACACCACCGACTTTCAGCGCGCACTCGACGCCGTCTGCCGTGATCTCGCCTGGCTGATCGTCCGCGACGGCGAAGGCGCCACACGCGTGATGGAGCTCGAAGTGCGCGGCGCGAAAAGCGAGCGCGATGCCCGACTGGCTGCGCACGCCATCGGAACCTCTCCACTGGTAAAGACCGCGCTGCACGGCGGCGATCCGAACTGGGGCCGCATGCTCGCCGCCCTCGGCCGCAGCGGCGCGCGCTTCAACGTCAAACGCGTTTCGCTGTGG
>DATAMS010000095.1:0-3311 GCA_036260495.1 Thermoanaerobaculia bacterium | reverse complement strand
CCCAGCATCGATCCCGCTCCGCCGCGCCTTCGCCTCTCTGGAGAGCCAAATCGCCCGCTTCAGCCAACAGCAAAAATGCGCCGCTTGAAAATACGACTCATCTGCTACACATTTTCTCGCTCAAGACCGCTAGTCCGACAGAACGTGCCAATGAGTCGGACTGGAGAGTCCGACCTACGTTTCAATCGGATGTGGCGCCGCTCTTGAAGCACCCGAGCTCATGCGCATGCGCCGATTCCTATTGATCGCTACGGCGATCGTCTCCGCACTCCTCGGCGCCGTCGTCGCGTGGCTCGTGCTCACCGTGCCGAACGACTTGCAGGCCGGCGCGCTGCTGCGGACTGCGCGAACAGACGTCGAAGCGGGACGAAACGACAGAGCGCGACAGGAGTACTCGCGCGTCATCCAGCAATATCCACGTACCGACGCCGCCGCGGCCGCGACCGTCGCGCTCGCCTCGATCGCCGACAACGAGCGGCACATCCTCTCGGCGGCGCTCGACCAGCAGCGTCGAACGCTCGCGGCGCAGCAGAAACAAATTGCGGATCTCGCCGCGCAGATCAACGCCATCCGAAACACGCCTCCTCCGGCACCGGTCGTGATTCAGGCACCTCCGCCGCCAGCAAAGAAAACACCGCCGCAACACTCGCGCCGCAAACGGCACCCGTAATTGCGTACAATCTCCGCGCACATGGCCAGGGAACAGAGAATCATCCGCATTCACGGCAAGGTCCAGGGCGTTGGTTACCGCTTTTTCGCCACGCGTGTCGCGCGCCGGCTCGGGCTCAAGGGCTCGATCGAAAACAGCCGCGACGGTTTTGTCGAGGCGATCGTCGAAGGCGAAAAGAGCACGATCGACGAATGGATCGAAGAGCTCAAAGAAGGTCCGCGCTACGCCGAAGTCACCAGCATCGATCAGGAGTCGAAGGATTTCACCGGCCGCCTCGGTGACTTCGATGTGAAATTCTAATGGACCTACGACCATACATTCGCGACGTCCCCGACTTTCCGAAGCCCGGCATCGTCTTCAAAGACATCACGCCGCTTCTTCGATCGCACGCGGCCCTCGATTACGTCTCGCACTCGCTCGCCGAGCCGTTCAAGGACGCCGGCATCACCAGCGTCGTGGCCATCGAATCGCGCGGCTTCATCTTCGGCAGCGGCGTGGCGCGCGTGCTCGGCGCCGGCTTCGTGCCGATCCGCAAACCGGGCAAGCTGCCCGCGAAAACGCGCCGCAGCGAATACACGCTCGAATACGGCAGCGGCATCCTCGAGATTCACGACGATGCGCTTACCGCCGATGACCGCGTTCTGATCATCGACGACGTGCTCGCCACCGGCGGAACCGCCGCCTGCTCCGTAACGCTCGTGCGCGAATGCGGCGCCACCGTCGTCGCCGCCGGATTCGTGATCGAGTTGACGTTCCTCGATGGACGCACCAAACTCGATGGAGTTTCCGTTCATTCGTTGCTTGCGTATTGAGGGAATGGGTTTGGGGGAGTGGGGTGTGGGAGATCGAATCTCGATCGATCTCCAGATGCAGGAAAAGGCATTTCACGCGGAGACGCGGAGCACGCTGAGAAAACCCCCGTGGTCTCCGCGCCTCCGCGTGAAATGGTTCTGAAGACATAGCGAGAAGGAAAGCAGATCGCAAAGTTCCATCTCCCACACCCCACTCCCTACTCCCCACAACCCAAAAACCATGTACGACCTGATCGTCATCGGCTCCGGACCGGCCGGCGAAAAAGGGGCTGCGCAGGCGGCCTACTTCGGCAAGAGCGTCGCGCTCATCGAGCGTGAGCCGGTCCTCGGCGGCGCCTGCGTCAACACCGGCACGATCCCATCGAAGACTCTGCGCGAGTCCGCCCTTCACCTCTCCGGCTTTCGGCAGCGCGGCTTTCGCGAGGGATCGATCGAAGTCACCATCAACTGCATCACCGTCGCCGATTTCATGTATCGCAAGGACCGCGTCGTCGCGCACGAGTGGAAGCGGATCGACGACAACCTGCGCCGGCACAAGATCGACCGCTACGAAGGCAACGCCCGATTCGTCTCGCCGACGCGCATCGCCATCAAGAATGCCGTCGGCGAGGAGGTCATCGATGGCAATATCGTGCTCATCGCCACTGGCTCATCGCCGCACCGGCCTGATCACGTTGCGTTCGACGGTGATGTCATCTGCGACAGCGACACCATCCTCGGCATCGATCGCATTCCCGAGCGCATGGCTGTCGTCGGCGCCGGCATCATCGGCGTCGAATACGCGTCAATCTTCGCGGCGCTCGGAGTCGAGGTTCATCTGATCGACGGCCGGACCTCGCTCCTGCCAAACATCGACCGCGAAATCGTGCGCATCCTCCTCGGCGAGTTCCAGAACCGTCTCGGCATCACCATGCACCTCGGCATGGACGTCGATTCGATCCAGCGCTGCGACAACCAGGCTTCGCTGACGCTCAAAGGCGGCGAGTGCATGGTCGTCGACAACGTGCTCTACGCCGCCGGCCGGTCGAGCAACGTTGAAGGGCTCAATCTCGAAGGCGCCGGCGTGAAGACCGGCGCGCGCGGCCTCATCGCCGTCAACGAGAATTACCAAACCTCGGTGCCAAACATTTACGCCGCCGGCGACGTGATCGGCTTCCCTGCGCTGGCATCGACATCGATGGAACAGGCGCGCGTGGCCATGGTTCACGCGTTCAACCTCAAATACAAAACGCGCGTGGCATCGATCCTCCCGTACGCCATTTACACGATTCCCGAGGTGGCGACGGTGGGGCTGAACGAAGAGGACTGCCGCAAGGCCGGGACCGCGTGCGCCGTGGGCCGTGCGTACTACCGCGACAACGCACGCGGCGAGATCATCGGCGACCTCAAAGGGCTCATCAAGCTCGTCTTCGATCCCGAATCGCTCAAACTCCTCGGCGTCCACATCGTCGGCGAGAACGCGTCCGAGCATCTGCACATCGGCATGATGGTCATGCAGTTCAACGGCACCATCAACGCATTCATCGACTGCGTGTTCAACTTCCCGACCTTGAGCGAGGCCTACAAGTACGCCGCGTACGACGGTCTCGGCAGCATCAACCGCAAGAGGACTCTCGAACAGGAGATCGTATGAAACTGATCGGCGAGATCATCCAGGGTCATCCTCTCTTTCATGTCTCATCGACGGCGACCGTCCGCGAAGCAGCGCGCACGATGAGCGAGCGCAACATTGGCGCCATCGCAGTGGTCGACGCCGGAACGCTCGTCGGCATCTTTTCAGAGCGAGACATCGTCACGCGCATCGTCGTCGAGGGCCGCAATCCTGAGGA
>DATAMS010000084.1:0-8989 GCA_036260495.1 Thermoanaerobaculia bacterium | reverse complement strand
GAAGAGCGCAGGAGCGGCGGCCGCTTCCGGTTCCGGAGCAGAAGCGTTGGACCGGCTCTGCTGCACGAGCTCTTCAACTTTGTGGATGAGGCTTTGCGATTCGAACGGCTTGGTGACCACGGCATCGCAGCCAGCCTTGTCTGCGCGGTCAGGATCAAACGGCTCGAACGTTCCCGTCAGCAGGATCACGGGGATGTTGCGGTACTCGGGATGCGACTTCACGTATTCGCACACCTCGTAGCCATTCTTCTCCGGCATGATGATGTCCGAGAGGATGATGTCCGGACGCATCTCCGAAAGTTTCTGGATCGCCTTCGCGCCGTTGTTCACGGCTGTGACTTCGTAGTCGCCGTCCGAGAACGTCAGCTCGACGACTTTCTGGATGGTGATGCTGTCATCCGCGAGGAGGATTTTCTTTGCCATGGGCTCTCACTCCGATTGATTACGAAGAACTGTAGCAGAAGAACTTCGCTGACGGCGACGAGAGCGGCCGGCGACGCGCGGAGCTACGCGTGTGCTTGCTGTTTCTCACGCTTGAAGACCATGCCGATATGATCGGTCGCGCCGGTCTTGAAATTGATCGATGTGATGCTGACCAACTCCCATCCGTCGTCGCCCAGACGATTCAACTCCTCGGCGCGCCGCGGATCCATCGAGTAATTCTCCGACCGGACATTGATGATCTTGTACTCCCAGGTCTTCATGGGTCCGCCCCCTCCCGCGGTGCTGAACGCTATGCCGAAAGTGTAGCAGAGTGCGGCAGTCGCTGGTCGGGGGCCGGGACGAAGCGCGCTACCGCTCGTCGTTTCTTGCTGTTGCACCAGCGCGTCATGATCCGACGGCATCTCGGATCGATTGGCGCGAGTGAATGCCTCGCGTTTTCTCCGACCCCCGACTCCCGACTCGCGACCGCCGCATTTTGATATGGTCGTGCCTCGCGAGTGCGGCGTGATCAAGCCGCGACCAGGAGGCTTTTTCTCCGACCCCCGACTCCCGATAAGCGACACCCACACAATGCCCAACCGCCCTTTCCTCATCCTCATCGTGATCGACGGCTTCGGCTGCCGCGGCGAATCGGGGTACAACGCCATCGCGCAGGCAGACACGCCGCGTTTTGATCGGCTTTTTCACGATTCCTCCTGGACCACGCTCGAAGCCTCGGGACGCGCGGTCGGACTGCCGCGCGATCAGATGGGTAATTCCGAGGTGGGGCATCTCAACATTGGGGCCGGGCGGATTGTCGATCAGGACATCGTTCGCATCGGCAAAGCGGTCGCGCGTCACGAGCTGGAAGCGAATCCGATCCTCGTCGACCTCGTGCACGGCGGAGGAGTGGTCCATCTCGTCGGCCTCCTCTCCGACGGCGGCGTGCACTCGATGCAGACGCATTTGCACGGATTGATCGACGCTGCCATCGCCCTCGGCGCAAAAGACGTTTTCGTTCACGCTATTCTCGACGGCCGCGATACGCCGCCGAAGTCCGCGGAGAAATATCTGGAGCGGCTAGCGGAGCACATCAACCACAAACCAGAAGCGCGCATCGCCACGATCATCGGACGCTACTTCACGATGGATCGCGACAAACGATGGGAACGCGTCCAGCGCGGCTACGACCTCATCACGCTCGGCGTCGGCACGGAGACGAAGGACCCGATCGAGACCGTCCGGCGTTTCTACGAGCAGAACGTGACCGACGAGTTCATCGAGCCCATCTCGGTGCTCACGCCCGAAGGCGCGCACGAAGGACGGATGGAAGACGGCGACGCGGTCATCTTCTTCAACTTCCGCGCGGACCGCATGCGTCAGATCGTCACCGCATTCAAAGACGATGACTTCGACGGCTTTCACCGCGCGGCGCGGCCGATGATCCGCATCGCCACGATGAATTCGTATCGCGAAGAGTGGACGCTGCCGGTCCTCTTCCCGCCGCAGGAAGTGAGGAACCACCTCGGCGAAGTCCTTTCGCACGCGGGCCTGAAACAGCTCCGCATCGCCGAGACGGAGAAATACGCGCACGTCACCTTCTTCTTCAACGGCGGCTCCGACACCGCGTCGCCGGGCGAAGAACGGGTTCTCGTCCCCTCGCCGAAAGTCGCCACCTACGATTTGAAGCCGGAGATGTCGATCGTCGCGCTGGCGGACAAAGTCGTCGAAGCGGTGGCCTCGAAGAAGTTCGACGTCATCATCATGAACATCGCCAATCCCGATATGGTCGGCCACACCGGCGTGATGAGTGCGGCAATCGAAGCGGTACACGACACGGATGTCGCGGTCGACCGCATCCTCGACGCGGTTGAGAAGATCGACGGCATCGCGCTGATCACCGCCGATCACGGCAACGCTGAGTTGATGTTCGACTCCGCGACCGGCCAGCCGCACACGGCGCATACGACGAACCCTGTGCCGCTGATCCTCGTCGATCCTCACAAGCGCTTCGGCAAACTTCGGAGCGGCGGCTCGTTGCAGAATGTCGCGCCGACAATGCTCGCCATCCTCGGCATCGAGCAGCCGGCGGAGATGACAGGCGAGTCGCTGCTGGAACGATGAAGCTGAATAATTCAGGGCATTTCATCCTTCATCACTCATTCTTCTTCGTTTGATCGGAGCAGCATTTTGATTCTCGAACAAATCACAGAACAACTCACGGAAACGCTCACCTCGCGCGTGCTCACGCTCTTTGGCCACGCCATTGATCGCGTCGTGCTGCAGTCGCCGCCGCGTCTGGCGATGGGCGATCTGGCCACGCCGCTTTGTCTGGAGCTGGCCAAAGCGCTGAAGCGGAAACCTCGCGAGCTGGCCGAGGCGATGGTGGACGGGTTGACGCTGCCGATGTTCGTGCAGTCGGTGACCGTCGAAGGCGCCGGCTATCTGAACTTCCGCTTCGACCGCGGCGCGTTTACGGCGGCGCACATTCGCAGCGTAATGACGCCGTCGGCGCCAACCGGCGAGCGCGTCATCGTCGAGCATACGAACATCAATCCGAACAAGGCCGCGCACATCGGCCACCTTCGCAACGCAATCCTCGGCGACACCTACGTCCGTTGCATGAAGTGGCTCGGTTATCGCGTCGAGACGCAGAACTACATCGACGATACCGGTGTGCAGGTCGCGGACGTCGTCGTGGCGTTTCAGCACCTCGAGCCGAAATCAATCGCGGACGTTCGCGCGATGATCGACGATCCCAATGTTCGTTTCGATTACTACTGCTGGGATGTCTACTCGAAGATGGCCAGCTACTACGCGGCAAACCCCGAGGCGCAGCAGTGGCGAAGAGACACGCTGCATGAAATCGAGAAGCACGAAGGCGAGGCTTTCGAGTTCGCATCGACGATCGCCCGTTCCATCGTCAAGCGCCACATCGCCACGATGCTCCGCCTCGGCATCACCTACGACCTTCTGCCGAAAGAGAGCGACATCATCGCGCTCCATTTCTGGGACCGGGCATTTGATTTACTAAAAGCCAGCGGCGCCGTGATTCAGGAGACGGAAGGGAAACACAAAGACTGCTGGGTGATGAAGCTCGACGAGGCGTCCGAGTTCGAGGGGATGAACGAACCGGACAAGATTCTCGTGCGCTCGAATGGCACGGTCACGTACACCGGCAAAGACATTGCCTATCAGCTTTGGAAGTTCGGCCTGCTCGACCGCACATTCAATTTCCGGAAATTCTGGACCTATCCCGATGGCCACGTGCTGTGGGAGACGACGAGTGGCGACGACGGATCGCCCGATGCGCCTCACTTCGGCGGTGCGCAACGAGTCGTCAACGTAATCGACGTGCGTCAGGCCTATCTTCAGAAGGTCGTGAAAGAAGGCGTAAGGCAACTTGGTCACGCGCGCGAGGCCGAGAAGTCGATTCACTTTTCCTACGAAATGGTGGCGCTGACGCCGGCGACGGCGAAGGCACTCGACATCGAGGTCTCCGACGAAGATTCGAAGAAGCCCTTCATCGAGATGTCAGGCCGCAAAGGCCTCGGCGTCAAAGCGGATGACTTGATCGACGCGCTGCAGACCAAGGCCGCGGAGTCGGTTCGCGAAGGCCGCGGCGAAGGGTTGACCGATGCGGAGATCGAAGAGCTCGGACAGCAGATCGCGGTCGCCGCGCTCCGCTACTTCATGCTCAAGTACGGCCGCAACAAAGTCATCGCCTTCGATTTCAACGAAGCGCTGACGTTCGAAGGCGATTCGGGGCCGTATCTGCAGTACTCAGTCGTTCGCGTGGAGAACATCTTCCGTAAGATGGCCGAGCGAGACGTCGACGCGAGACTGGATGATGCGTCGCTCGACGCACTCACGTTAACCGAGGGCCTGACGGACGAGATGTGGGAGCTGGTGCGATTGAGTGCCGAGTTGCCGTCCGCGATCCGCAGAGCAACCGACGCGCTGGAGCTGTCGATCATCACCCACGACCTCTTCGAGCTGGCGCAGAAGTTCAACAGCTTCTACCACAAGTACCCCATCCTCAATGAGAAGGACGCCGGCGAACGGCAGCGCCGCGCCGTGTGCGCCGAGGTGTTCCGGCGCACGATGAAGGGAGCGTTGGAATTGCTGGGGATTCCGGTGCCACAACGGATGTAGTTTGCTGCGCGGCTCTGGGGGGCTGCGCGTTGTCGGTTCGGTTGGTTGCGTCGTTTCGTGACGCGTTTGGGTAACCCCCGCTGCGCGGTTACGAATTATTAGGGATCCTGACGGCCGGACGGCTTCCGGGACTCGCGCGGGTCTCCCCTACGGATCGTCGCTTTTGCGGCGTGGCCCACGAAACGGACTCGTGACGCACTTGCGATGCGGCAACTCAGCGCGTCACGTCCGCTGCAGGCGAACGTTGAGCCCGCGGCACGTCAGTAGGCAATCAAGCCGTGCTGCACGCAGACCACCCTGTTCCCTGAGTCGAGAAAAACTTCACAGTAGGCTCCGCCGTTGCTCGTTGGCGGCGAGTAACGCAATGTGGCCGCAGCAGCCTTCAAGCAAACGGGATCTGTCGGCGCGGCGTACTTGCGCATTTCATTGCCGGTGAACTCCTGATCGGGCCTGCCCAGCACCTTGACCACTTGCGTACGAGGCGTACCCGCACGAAATTCAGTGCTGAATAGCAAGTGCTCTCGTTTCGAAACGTAGCTCTGGTAGCAGAAGAACGCGATGATCACCGCCAAAGCGACAATCGACGTGGCCGAAATTCGAGCTTGCGCGTTCGACATTCGTGTCACCCCAACTACCCCGACAACCGGCAACGCCGGAAGCCAATCAACCGGCAACGCGGAAGCGCCAGCGCCTGCAAATATTTGCCCGCATCATGTACAATAACCAACCAGCGGCGCGTCCAATCGCCGCGACCTACATCATGAAATTCGATCTTCGGGACATCGCTCTTCGGACGCTCATCTTCGTTGCAGGCGGGCTGGCTGCGTTGGTGCTGGCGCTCAAAGGACAGGGGCAGGCCCTTCCCGCGCTCGCCGTGGGCGGCACGCTCGGGGCCTGCGTGATGGCGCGTTTCGGGCCGGCGCAGCACTAGGCCGCGGCCTGGTCAGGCGCTGCGTTCGCCTTCCGCCCGGTGGACGTTCTCGGCCTGCAATCCTTTGGGACCTTGCTTGACGTCGAACTCGACGCGCTCGCCTTCGTTCAGCGTCCGATACCCTTGAGCCTGGATCGCGCTGTGATGAACGAACACGTCTTCACCTGTATCTCGTTTGATAAAGCCGAAGCCTTTATCATTGTTGAACCACTTAACGGTACCAATCTCCGCCATTTCCAACCTCCAGCCTGGCAACGCGATCCTTTCGCCGCATCAGCCGGCTGAACGTCAAATTGTGCAATGTTCAGGCCCTTTTTTAGGGGTTCACCAGATCAGCGCGCGATTCATGCCGATGCGCTGGTAGCCGAGGGATTCGTAGAGGGCGATGGCTGGGAGGTTGAAGTCGTTCACGAATAACGTGACTGTCTTTCCTTTTCGCGCGAGATGTCCGCACACCTCGCGAAGGAGAGCGCGGGCGTGGCCGCGCCGGCGAAAGCGCGGATTTGTCCAGACGCCCATGAGCTGCACGATGTCGTCGGTCACCGCTGAGTACTCGCATTTCGCAGCGATCATCCCGTCGACGATTCGAATTACCGAGCGCTTCTGTTCGACCAGTTCGCGGACGCGCTCGCGATAACCGGCGGAATCGCGTTCGAGCGGATCGATCCCGACCTCCTCGATATGCATCGACGCACATGCGGGAACGAGCGCCCCGAGATCACGCGATGTTGCGTAACGCGCCTCAGTTAGATCGGGAAAGTCGAGCCTGCCGCGGATCGCATAGACCGGCTGATTCATTCGAACCACCGTCGGAGGATCGAGCCGGTTGCGCAAACGGGCCCAAAGCTGTTCGACGAGATGCGCCGGCGAAATGATCGCGCGCACCGGCAGGCTCTTCATGAGAATCCGGTCCGCGATCGCGGCGATGGCGGTCTCGGTGATGTCGGGCGGCAGCGCCCGATCGCCGGCGAGAACGATGTTCGTGGCCAGCGACGCGACGAGCACGATCTCGCGGTTGTGGCGCACTTCGACCGTCTGCGTCGATGAGGAAAATCGCTCCTCGATGATGCGCGCGATCAGATAGACGTTGATCAGCGGGTCGCGCCGGAGAAAGGCCAGAGTCTCCGCGATCTCGTCGCGCCCGACAGACTTGATCGACCAGCGGCCTTCGACCGGAAGAGTGGCCATGGGGTGAGCGCGTAGGTTAGCCGATTCGTCGATGAGTGGATTAGCGGGTCAGTAGATTAGTGGATAAAAGACGGGAGAGCAGAGACCAGAGATTGGAGACAGAAAAGCGGAGGACGGATCAGAGACTGTGGCAAATCCTGATCTGCTAATCGACTAATCCCCTCATCGGCTAAACCACTTCCCCTACTAAAACTGCGAGCTCGCCAGATACGCCAATCCATCCTCGGCCTTGTGCCAGAGTCCGCGATGCTCCCACTCGTCGAAGTGCCGCTCCTCGGCGAAGCGCATGTCGTCTTCGAAGACTGCCTTCAGTTGCGCCGCCAGAGCAGGATCGAGCACACCCATGCTCACTTCGTCGTTGAGCTGTAGCGCGCGGCGGTCGAAATTTGTCGAGCCGATGCACGACCAGACGCCATCGACGATGATCACTTTCTGATGCAGCAGCGTTTTCTTGTACTCGAAGATCTTGACGCCGGCCTTCAGCAGCCGGCCGAAGAGATGATGGCTGGCGTGCTGGACGACGGGACTGTCCGTCGACGTCGTCGCCGGCACCATGATGCGGACATCGACGCCGCGTTTGACCGCCTCGGCAAATGCCTGCACCGATTCGTCATCCGGCAGCATGTAGGGATTCTGGATAATGATCTCGTGATGCGCGGCTTTGATGGCGAGGTAGTACAGCACCTGGACCGATGAGACGCCGCCGGTCGGTGACGCGTAGGCCAGATGCGCTTTCGTTGAGCCCGCGGCGGCAAGATGCGGAAAGTACTTCTCGCCGGCCATGATCTCGCCGGTCTCTTCGATCCAGTTCTCAGCGAAGGCCGCTTGAAGCCGCCCGACGATCGGACCTTCAACACGCAGTCCGGCGTCGCGCCAGTGATCCTTGTCCTGTCCATTTCCGGTCCACTCCTCGGCGAATCCATAACCGCCGATGTAGCCGGTCCGGCCGTCGATGATCGCTTCCTTGCGGTGGTCGCGGTTGTTCATGCGCCCGAGGTTGGCGAGGGAAAAGGAATGGAAGCGAACCAAGCGGACGCCGGAATCGACCATCAGCTTCTCAAGATCCTTGTCCATCTTGTGGCCGCCGGAAGCATCGACGAGCAGACGGACTTCAACGCCCTGCTTCGCTTTCGACGCCAGCGCGTTGGCGATCTGGCTGCAGACCGCACCTTTCCACCAGATGTACGACTCGACGTGAACACTTTCTTTCGCGGCGGCGATGTCGCGCAGCAGCAGCGGAAAGAATTGATCGCCGTTCTCCAGCAGTTGCACGTGATTGCCGGGCTCGAGACTCGATTGCGTCAGGCCGACGATTGACGGGAGCAGCGCCGAAAAGTCTCCGTCGTTCTTGACATTGAGTCGCGGGTCCGTTCCGCGCTCGGCCGACCAGAGCATGATCGTCAGCCCGGTCACCGCAATGAGAAACGCGGCGCACACGACGAGCGGCACGCGCACGACGTGCGAGCCTCTCTTGGTTTTCTCGATCCGCTTCCGTTTCGCCTTCATCAGTTCCTGCTCCAGTAAAGCTCCGTGATTACGGGGTAATGATCGGACGCGCCGGTCGCTGGAGCACGCGTGCCGGCGACACGCCATCCCCAGTCGGCGAAGATGTAGTCGATCCGCTGGCCCAGAAATGGATGCGTGAGTTTGATCTCCGGTCCGCAAAGCTGTGCGGCGTCTTCCTTTTCGAACTTCGTCACTTCGGGTGTTTCCGGCGGTGCATTGAAGTCGCCGAGCAACAAGTAGGGATAGCGGCTGGTGCGCACATGCTTCGCCAAACACTCGAGCTGGACACCTCTGGTCTTTGAGTTGAAGCGCGCCCAGGCAGTGAGATGCGCCACGTACACGTTGATCGTTGCGCCGTCGATGCGGATCACAGACTCGAGCACGCTGCGAGGCTCGCCAACGCTCGGCAATGGATGAACGACCGCGGAGACGATCTCGCCGCGCGTGAGGATGGCATTGCCGAAGTCGCCGCCGAGACTGCGATAGCTCCGTCCGTAGTGACCATTCATGCCGGTCAGCTTCCGGATCTCTTCGAACTGATTGCGAAAGCGCACCTGCCAGGTGTGATCGTGAACTTCCTGCAGTCCGACGATGTCCGGCTTGAATTCTTTGATCGTGGCAGCGATCTTCGCGGCGTGGTCGGTGTCGTAAAGCTCATCGTGACCTTCGATGTTGTAGGTCATGACGACGAGCGGCCGTTGCTGCGGCGGAAAGCCGATGCGCTCCGGAAAAGAGACGAGCCGCCCGGCCTCGTCGCGGGTGAGTATCCGTACCGATGGGTCGACC
>DATAMS010000067.1:0-1581 GCA_036260495.1 Thermoanaerobaculia bacterium | reverse complement strand
TTGCGTGCTGGGTCGCCGGAGGTCTTCGCTTGGAAAGAGTTGGAACCTGGCGCGGGCTTCGTCCGCAAACCGTCAATGTGAACAACTCCTCGGGAATGTTGAATGTTGAATGTTGAGGGTTGAACGGTGAATGATCAGGGTGGCCGTCAGTCACCACTCAACATTCAACGGTCAACATTGAACATTCTGCAGTTCGCGCGCCGCTCGACATTTTTTCGGGTAGTCGTTCAGCAATCAATCTTACGGTCACCTCGGCCACCGCCAATCAGAATCCGTATCGCAATTCCACTGTCAGCGATCGCCCGTCGGTGTTGGGGCTGGAGCCCGATTGCTGCGCTGCGGGACGGTCGCCGGTCACTTGCGCGAACTCGGTGCCGAGGCGGACATTGGGTTTGAGGTCGTGCATCCAGGCCAGGACCCAGGAGTGGCCGTGCTCCGTGTTGTTTTCGGCGACGTGGTCGCGGTCTTTCGTCGAGAACGTGTCGAAGCGGAGCGAGAAGCGATCGCTGGCGCGTTTCCAGGAGCCGAGGAGATACCAGGTGGCGAAATCGGCCTGGACGAAGTGCGGTGCGTCGCCCATGCCGGTGGCGCCCCAGCAATATTCGGCGGCGAAGGTGGCGGGCGATGAAAGACCGATCTGCGTGCCGACGATGTTGAAGTGCGTCTGCCACGCGTACTCGCCGCGATACTCGTCGCGCTCGCCGCGGTTGTCGACGCGTGTGAGCTGGACCATGGCTCGTTCGGGAAGTTGCATGCGCAAGCGCGCGGAGATGCCGGTGCGGTTGTCGAGATCGCGCTCGAAGGGAACGGTGCCATCGTGGCGCTGGTCATCAAAATCGGTGCGCAGCGAGAAGAGCGGCGGCAGCGGAAGGACTTCGTTGTAGACGCTGAGGCGGTTGCCGACGGTCCATCCGCGCCACGCGATCAGCGCGCCGAGCGTATCGTTGTTGCGGAAGGCGGTGGCGCCCGCAGTGACGTAGAAGTTCGGTTTCCACGCGAAGTCGACACCGACGGGACGAAACTCTTCGCCGATCCAGGTGTTGAGCGGGGAGAAGTTGATCGTGTAGGGCGAGGTCCAGAGCGGATCGGTGTTCTCGCGCGAAGTGCCAAGAAAGAACTGGCCGGCGCGAACCTGGAAGTGCTCGGAGTGAAGATCGACATAGGCTTCGACGAGCCCGGCACGTTTGCCGTGCGCGCCCGATTGCTCGCGACGCGCCACGCCATCCGCATGCAGCTCGAGCCACGCCGACGGCGTCCACGTAGCGCCGATCTGCGCGACGCCGAGGGTCGTGTTGCGATGATCGCCGGCGCCGGCGCCGCCCGTATCGAGACGTCCGAAGCCGCCCTGCAACCACGACGATTGGCCGGTCGTGTAGACCTCACGGGCGGAAAGGAAGCCGTGAAGTTGGAACGTGGATTGGGCGATTGCCGGTGCGGCGAGGATGAGTGTAAGAAGAATGAATCGAGTCGAGCGCATCGCGCGGATTCTACGGGATCGTTCGTGCTCCTGAAGGGGAGATGGAGTGAAGTTGATGTGTCTTATTGCGCTTCGCGCGTTACCGGGCCGCGCGAAGTGCATCT
>DATAMS010000062.1:0-14811 GCA_036260495.1 Thermoanaerobaculia bacterium | reverse complement strand
GCCAGCCACCGCTTTTGATCTCGTGTCGTTTTCGCATCAGGGAGTTGATTAACTTCGGGTTTGGTGTCGTCGAACGTGTTTGAAAGCGGTGGCTGGCGCCACCGCAGTCCAAAGCGGCTTCGCCGCGAAATGGCATTGACACTCTCCTGCCTGTAGGAATTTGGCCAGGGTTTTTGGAGAGCCACAGCGCTTCGCGCGAGAGGATCTCCACGATCAGTAGAACATCTTGCGATTGCTCGGAGCCGAGGGAGAATTTGGTGCATGGACTGGCCTCATGCACCTTTGCATCGCTTCTCGGTTGGGGAGGCGGTTTTCTTCGTCACGGCGTCGACGT
Source organism: Thermoanaerobaculia bacterium (assembly GCA_036260495.1). GTDB lineage: Bacteria > Acidobacteriota > Thermoanaerobaculia > Gp7-AA8 > Gp7-AA8 > JADGNZ01. The sequence continues at coordinate 14,477 of DATAMS010000062.1, read as the reverse complement.
ATCTCAAGCAGCATTTCTACCGGAGTCGCGCGCTTCTCGACGGATTGCAGTCGCGGCTGTTCGAGCTTTGCCGGGAACACGATTGTCATCTGCAGGGTTGGGCGATCTTCTCGAATCACTACCACCTCGTTGTCACTGCGGATGGCGAAGAGCTTCGCTCCATGATCGCGCGGTTGCATTCGGCCGAGGGGTTGGCTCGCAACGAAGCTGACAACGCTCATGGACGCAAGGTCTGGTTTCAATGCCGGGAGACGCAACTGACTTACGAGCGTTCCTGGCTGGCGCGGCTGCGCTACACGCATCAGAACGCGGTGCATCATGGATTGGTGAGCGACGCCACGCAGTATCGCTGGTGCTCGGCGTCGTGGTTCGAGACGAATGCGCGGTCATCGTTCGTGAAGGTGGTCAACAGCTTCAAGATCGATCGGGTGAACGCTCCTGATGATTTCGACGTCGTCCAGCCGTGATCTTCCCGTTTACAATATCCACCAAAATTGACTGTTCAGGAGGCTCCATTGAATCGTTTGTTTCGCAGTTTGGTGGTTGTCAGTGTCGTCGCGGCTCCGGCTCTCTTCGCCGCTGACGTGAAGGAGACCGTTCATGTCGTCATCACTGGTGGTGCGAATCCAGGAACGTATGACGGGACGACGGATCGCGGTGGGTGTTCGGCGGGGATGACGGGGAAGGGGTCGTGGGGGAATCAGTTCTCGTTGCCGAAGGAGAACAATCCGAAGGTGCTGAACAGCGTGCAGCTCATCGTGCCGGATGCGAAGGCGGCGGCGTCGGGGACGCATGAGTTCTTTCTCAATGTTGCCTTCGGACGGATCACCGCGCGCGTGGCCGAGTACAAGGTGGACACGGAGCACAAGAGCGGCAGCGGAACGGTGACGGTGGCCGATCATGGGTCGACCGCGGTGGTTACGTTTGATGCGACGACGGCTGCCGGCGTGAAGCTGAAAGGGACGATCGACTGCAAGAGCGTGACGCGGGCGCAGTAGTCGATTGATGGCAGCGTTCGCTGCCCAATTGATGGATGTTCCGGACGATTGCGAGGTGGTGCAGCCCATGAGGCGATTTGGGATCCTTCTCCTTTCTCTGGCGATTTCTGTTTCCGCGCGCGCCGCCATCTATGAAGCGCGTACGCCGCATCACTCGGTCACGGTCGAGACGGTGCCGGCCGCAGGTGACCGAGTTGTTTTCAAGGTGACGGTCACCGAATTGCCGGGAGGCCGTGTGCTCACCGTGGTTCCCCTTTCCGGACTGGCCGGTAAGCCGCTCGACAAAACCGTCGATGTCGATGGGCAGCACATCGCCATCTACGTCGGAGTCATCGGCAACCCGCGGCTGGTCAGCAAGGGACTGGCATGCCGCGTCGACATCGGGAAAGGAGACATGGTCGTTGACTCGATTTCGACCACGTGGGCCACCCAGGCTGTGCCGTCGATGTACGCACCTGGTCAGGCCCCGCTAAGAGTTGGAGGGGACGTCAAGGCGCCGGTCATCATCCATCGCGTGGAGCCGGTTTACACGGAGGTGGCGCGCAAGGCCGCCATCAGCGGCATCGTCATCGTTGAAGTGATTATCGATCGCGCAGGTACGGTGAAGGACGCTCGTGTCCTCAAGCCGTTGCCATTCGGGCTCGATCAGGCTGCGATCGAGGCGGTGAGAAAATGGACGTTCCGGCCCGGGACGTTGAATGGAAGGCCCGTCAATGTCATCTACACCCTGACTGTGAATTTCCGGCTGCCGGAGAAGACTGCTGCGCCGCCTCGGTGATCGGGGGTCCTGCTGAGACACAGAGGCGCCGGCCAACCGCCGGCGCCCACGTGCGATCTTCAGCTCGCGCTCTTGTACGCCGCCGCGTAGCGCTTCGACGCTGCCGGATCCGAGCTGACTTTCCGGATCGCGCTCTCGAACGTTTCCTGCGTCAGGCCCTGATCGGCCAGGAGCTTGTCGGCGTTGGCGGGCTGCTTGTTAATCAGCGCGCCGAGCTGGCCGAGCTGCTCCGGCGTCATCGATGGTGCCGCCGTTGCGGCGATGCTGCTGCCGGCCGTCGTCGTTGGCGCAGTCGAGGTGGTGGCTGTCTGATTCGCTTTGCTGCAAGCGCTGGCGAGGAGGACCGCAGAGATTCCGAGTGTGATCAATGTCATTTTCATTGCGCTAATCCTTTCCATGACCTTTGCCGCCTTTCTCTTTCTGTTGTCCGGGAGGACCCTGGCCACCAGGACCGCGTCCATGTGCCTGGCCGTTGTTCTGCGGTGGCGGCGGAACGAAAACCGGAGCGGGAGGAGCTTGCGCCGGAACGGCTGATGCCATCGGCGGCGGCGCGACGATTGGTTGCTGGACCTGGCCGCGTCCGTGCCCGTGACCATTGCCATGCTCCTGTCGCACGACTGGAGCCGGAACGGCTGACGCCATCGGCGGCGGTGCGAACATCGGTTGCTGCTGGACGACCTGCGCATGACCGTGAGCGTGCCCGTTGCCATGCTCCTGCCTGACCACGCGTTCCGCCTGTCGCTCAACCTTCTTCACCTGACCCGGCGGAATGTGCGCGACTTGCGGCGCGACGTTCCGATTCGGCGTCATGGCTGTGTATGGATTCTGCGCGAGCGCTGGCTGCGGCACGAACGACGGTTGCGCGATCGCGCGCGGCTGCCGTCCGCGGTTTCCGCGCTGCTGCGCGTAAGACGGCTGTGCATACGACGGTTGCGCGATGGGCTGCTGCGTGTAGACGGGCGCCGGCGTATAGACCGGTTGCGTCACAGCCGGTTGCGGAACGTAAGTCTGCGCGTACACCTGCTGCGGGTAGCCGCCATTGATCTGCGCCTGCTCGAAGCGCGTTCGCACAGGCTGCGGGATGTAGTACTGATCGTTGAGCACGTAGTCCGGCGTGAACGCGATCGAGCGCGTCGAGTACGACGGAATCCGGGGATAGATCGTGTCGTAAAGCTGAATGCCGATCACGCCGTTTCCGATCTGCGCCTCGATAAACGGGACGAAGTCGGGTCGTTCGACGAACACCTCAGGCGCATAACGAACCGTGTCGACGAACTGCTCGGGCGGCAGATAGCCGCGATTGAGTGCGCCGCAGAAATGCCCGAGGTCATCTTCGCGGATGCCGTCGAGATCGGCGACCGTGGCCACGGCCAGCGGCATCTCGATCAGGAACTCCATCGATCGCCGGTCGTAGCGAGGATGCGTGTAACGCGTGTTGTAAACCTCGCGCACATTGCTGCGGCTCGAGTAAGAATCGTAGCGAGGAATGTAATCGTCGCGCAGCACCCAGGCTGGCGTCGTCTCGATGCGGCGGACCGTCACGCCGTAGCGCGGCAGCCGCTGATCGATCACCGTCACCAGCGCGGCGCCGGTTACGCCTTGCGAGATCTCGTTATCGACGAACGGGAAGAAGTCGGGTTGTTGCAGCGCGATCGGCGCGTAGCGAACCGTCTGGACGAACAGCGGTGGCGGCACGTTCGCGTCATTGAGCCGGACGACGAATCGTCCGAGTTGGTCATCGGCCAGCCCCGCGCGCGAGCAGGCATCGACAGCAAGAGGCATCGCCGCGAGCGAGCGGTAGTACGTGTTGTCGAACGCAAACATGCGCGCCGGCAACAGCGCGAGCAGCATCAACAGCAGAGGAAGTTTCTTCATGAGTTCACCATCCGAAGACTCCACTAGTGCAAGTGCGAGGCCTTATCATTGATTACATGGCGAACGAGAACGAAGCAGGCGGAGTCAACCGCAGACACTTCCTTGAACTGGCCGCGTTGGGCTCAGCAGTAGCGCTTGCGAAGCCGTTGAGTGCGGTTGCACAAGCAGCCCCAGCACCGGTTTCTGTAAAGCCTGAGCTCGAAGAAATCAGCATCGGGGAGCTACAGGATGCGATGAAAAGTGGACGTTGGACAGCGCGCTCGATCGCCGAGGGATATCTGTCGCGCGTCGATGCAATCGACAAACGCGGGCCGGCCATCAACGCCATCATCGAGATCAATCCCGACGTGCTGGCGATCGCCGACGCGATGGACAACGAGCGGAAAGCGGGACATGTGCGCGGTCCGCTGCACGGCATTCCGGTCTTGATCAAAGACAACATCGACACGGCCGACAAGATGAAGACCTCGGCCGGCTCGCTGGCGCTCGCGGAGAACGTGGCGGCGCGCGATGCCTTCGTCGTATCGCGACTTCGCGAAGCCGGCGCTGTCATCCTCGGCAAGACCAATCTCAGCGAGTGGGCGAACTTCCGCTCCCCGCATTCGACGAGCGGATGGAGCGGCCGCGGCGGGCTGACGCTGAATCCGTACGTGCTCAATCGCAATGCCTGCGGCTCGAGCTCAGGCACGGGATCGGCGATTGCGGCGAACCTCGCGGCGATCGGCGTTGGAACAGAGACCGATGGCAGCGTGGTCTGTCCGTCGTCGGCATCGGGCCTCGCCGGCATCAAACCAACCCTCGGCCTCATCAGCCGCGCGGGCATCATTCCGATCGCGCACAGTCAGGATACGTCCGGCCCGATGGCCCGCACCGTCCGCGACGCCGCCATCCTCCTCGGCATTCTGACCGGCACCGACGAGCGCGATCCGATCACGGTCTCGAGCCGCACGAAGGGCCATTCGGATTACACGCGCTTTCTCGATGCGGACGGATTGAAGGGCGCGCGCATCGGCGTGGCGCGCCAGTATTTCGGATTCAACGACGCCACCGACAAACTGATGAAGGACGCCATCGCCCTCATCAAAACCCTCGGCGCCACGATCGTTGATCCCGCCAACATCGAAACGAACGGCAAGTTCGACGCGACTGAAAACGACGTGCTGCAGTACGAGTTCAAAGCCGGCATCAACAAGTACCTGGCGAACGCGCCGGCCGCGGTGAAGTCCCGCAAGCTGGCGGATCTCATCAAGTTCAACGAAGAGCATCGCGCCGAGGAGATGCCGTACTTTGGGCAGGAGATCTTCGAGCAGTCGGAAAAGCGCGGGCCGCTGACCGAGAAAAAATATCTCGATGCGCTGGCGAAGAATCACCGCCTGGCGCGTACCGAAGGCATCGACGCCACGATGACGAAACACAAGCTCGACGCGATCATCGCCCCAACCGGCGGCCCGGTCTGGACAACGGATCTCGTGAACGGCGATCACTTCACCGGCGGCTATTCGACCGCGTCCGCGGTCGCCGGCTATCCGCACATCACGGTTCCCGCGGGCCTGGCGTTCGGCCTGCCAGTCGGCCTGTCATTCTTCGGCGGGGCGTGGAGCGAGCCGTCGCTGATCAAATTCGCGTACGCGTTCGAGCAAGCGTCGAAAGCGCGTCAGCGTCCGAAGTTTCTTGCGACTACGGGATAGCTTTCTATCTGCGAACATCTGCGTCATCCGCGGATAAAACCGCTTCCGCAGATTGCGCAGATGTTCGCCGATAAAAATCGTCAGGGAACCGGGCAAATCCCGTGCAGCATTTGCCACGCGAACGAGATTGCGATCAATGCGATGAAGGCGGCGTAGAAGGGGAGGAGTTTGCGTCTCACGTCAGTTCAACACCTGCGATTGTGGTCACGAATTCCGCGCCGAAGTATTTCGCGGGCGTGAAGCTGCCCGGCCGCCGCGGCGACGCCAGCAACCGCTCCACTGCCGCCAGCGCGCTCAACACGGTGAACGCGTAGCCCTCGGGCGTCGTCATCGTCATCGTCACTTCGCCGGCGCTGTTCGCCGCGCGGCCCCAGAGGTACGTCCGTCCCATCGCCCGCTGCGCTTCACCCGGTCCGCTGCGCCGATTGACGATCGCTTGCAGAAGCCGCTTGACGGGCTTGATTCCGAGGAGCGGAAGGAGCGAACGGATACGCCGCATGCGCGCCACCGACTTCGGCGACGCGCCCGTGTAGACGCGGATATTCGGGATGCCGGTGGTGTGAAACGCGGTGGAAACGTCGCCCCACGGAACAGTCATGGCCATGCGCGGCCCGCAGGAGAACGGAATCGTGCGGACATCGTAGGCGGGCGGAACGCGCGCGATGCGCCCGTCGCGCCGGATCGCGCCGCCTTCGCCGATCGATTCGATCATCGTCTTCAGCGTCCCGCGGCTCAGCTCCGCTTTCGGCGTGTAGAACGCCAGCTCCAACTCCGTCGCGCTAGGAAGTTTGGCCGCAAGCATGGCAGCCAGGCAATCGGTGGGAACGACATCGAAGCCGGCGCCGGGGATGAGCGTGACGCCTCGCTGTACCGCGACATCATTCATGGCCATGATCGATTCAAAGACCGCAATCTCGCCCGTGATGTCGAGGTAGTGAACGCCGGCCTCGAGACACGCCTTCACCATCGGCGCGCTGGTGTGCACGAACGGTCCCGCGCAATGCAGAACAGCCTCGACGCCCTCGAGCCTCGGAGCATGCAGCGCAAACGCGCGAGCCTCGAGGCCAAGCTCGCGCGCCAGCGGCTCGATCTTCTCCGCACTCCTGCCCGCGACAATAGGCCGCAGTCCCCGCCGCACCGCCTCGCGAGCAATCAACTCGCCGGTGTAGCCGTTCGCGCCGTAGATTAGAAAAGTCATTTCTTTGCTTCGTGCGTTGGATTATTGCTCTTCGCGCGTTGTCGCTGATTATGTTCTGAGAACCTCCGTGCTCTCCGCGCCTCCGCGTGAAACGGTTTTTCCATCGGTTAAAAACTAAGCACGACCGCTGCCTGTAGAATCGTAGTCGTGAAGACGCACGACGAGATCGACAAGCGCAGCCTCACGATGGCTCGCCGCATCGTCGCCAGGATCGACAGCGATCCTGCTCGCGAGGGGCTCGAACATGCTCGCCAAGTCTGTGCGCGATGGGACAGCCAGAGGAACGTGCCGGCAAAAGAATGGATGGTGATTCTTCAGCGCCCGTGGCCGGAGATTCGAGAGATTCTCCTCGATGATTCCGAAGAGGGTAGACGTCTGCGCCAGAACGATCCCTTTTGCGGAATCCTGACACCGGTCGAACGGTGGGAGATTTACCGCGAGGCGGCGCGAGCTGCTCGGATTGTGAGCAAAGACCGAACCGTCTGACACCGACAGCGCGCGAAGCGCAATCAACCGACAACCGAAAACGCGGACGCCATCGGCGCCCGCAGATTCATCGAATGCTCGCCAAGACGCTATCCGGCTTGTTCATCGCTTCCTCGAACTTATCCATCGACACGACCACGCGCACGATCGTCGTCTCAGCACGTTCGTGCGCGAAGACCAACAGCGCGACGCGGTCGTTGCCCATCGGATGCGCGTAGATCTGCGTCACCTCGCCGTTGCGGCTGGAGCGTGTGCGGACGAGCGGCCGGAACCCCTCGCCGATGTTGCGGCTGACGATCTCGGCAAGGCCGCGCTCGTCGTCGATGCGCGCATGTTCGAACGTCGCCAGTTGCACGTCGGACACGCCGGCCGGCTGCGCAACCCAGATCGCGAAACGGACGAGGCCAAAGAACGGAATCCCGGTGTGCCGGACGTGGTAGCGGGACTCGACCGCGCGGACGACATCGTCGAAACCGGCACGAGCCGGCGTCGCGCCGAGGGTGAGGACGCTCATCAGCGCGACGAACAGAAGGAGATGGCGGCGATTACTCATGGTTTTCTTCCTTCTCATGCTTTCCGCTGTGGCTGCGGGAAAAGCGCGGGATGCCGAACTGCCCTTCGAGGCCGCTCAGTTTCTCGAGATCGACCGGACCGATGATGTTTACGACGGTGAACTCTCTTGGTTCTGCCGAGATGATGAGAAGTCCGGTGATGGCGTCGCCGTGCATCTCCGCGTAGATGTCGACATCCTCTTTCGTCTTGCTGGTGACCTTCACGATCTTTTTCCACGAAGCGCCGAGCTGCGTGCGGATCCGCTCAGCGATTGCCTTGTCGTACTCCCCTTCGTGCTCGAATTCGTAACTGCGGACGTAGATGCCGGAGAGCCCGTTGATCATCTCCTTCGCCGCGCGCTCGTCGGAGTCGCTGCTCGAAAGAAACCTGCCCGCAAGGCGAAGCATCGCGCCATCGAGCGTAACGTCGACCGTCTCGCGAGCCTTGGACGCAAGCTCCGGAAAGTCCATGTTGATGCGCGGTGCCTGCGCCTCGGCGGCAAGCGGAAACGCGGCACTGACGAGGATGGTAAAAAGAAAACTGAGAAGAAGTTTGGCTGCGTTCATGTGTGTGCCTCTCTTGGTTGGTTAGAGACCAGAGATCAGCGATCAGGAAGTCGCCGGTCTTTTAGTTCGATCTCGTTGATGTCGGTTTCTGATTGCGATTGCCGTGATTTTCGAGTTGTCTCTAATCGACTAATCGACTAATCCACTAATCCACTAATCTCTGCTTCAAACTGATCTCTGCTTTCAATCCCTCGAAACCGCCCGCTGCGCGACATGCATCTTTGCGCTGGCGATGTGCAGCGCCGTCATCACCTCGCGTTTTGCCAGCTCTCCCTCGGCGCGGCGATGCTCGGCGATCTGATGCGCGGTCAGTCCGCCGAGGGCTGCGGTGAAGAGGATGACGGCAGCGATGCGGCGGAGCGCCGATGCGGACAGCCAACGCGATTGCTGCGGCGCTTGCGGCGCGTCGATACGAGCGAGCACGCGATCCGCGAAGCCCTCGGGTGCGCGCGTCCGCGCGAGAGTCCGTTGCAGCGTCTCGTCGATGTTCTTGTCCGTGATGTTCATGACGTTGCTCCCAGCCATTCGCGCAGCGCGGACAGCCCGCGCCGGAGATGGCTCTTGACGGTGTTGAGCGGCATGCCGAGGACCGCTCCGATCTCGGAAGGCTCGAGTCCTTCCTGGTAACGCATCGTCAGCGCGAGGCGCTGTTGTGCGGGCAGACGCTGCAGCATCTGTCCGACTCTTCGTTTCAGCAGCGGATCGGTCGCGTCGGCATCGTGCGCGACGTCGGATGCTTCGTCGAGCGTGACGATGCGCCAGCGACCGCGCCGCGATTCATCGATGCATCGGTTCGATGTCACGCGGCGCAGCCAGAACGTGAGATGCGCGGGCGATTCGATCTCGCCGAGGGTGCGATAAAGCTGCAGGAACACCTCCTGCGCGATCTCCTCGGCACGCCCGCGATCGTGCAGAAAATGCCAGGCGATGCTGAAGACCATGTCCTGATGCTCATGAATCAGCGCCGCAAACGACTCATGATCCCCGCCCGCCGCCCGTTGCAGCGTCAGGTCGCGAGTCGCAAACATCAATGGTGCGGCAGCGGTCATCTGAGGCTATATACGGAGAAATCGGGGGAACGAATGCAGGGATGCGGGGCATCATTACTCCGAAGGAGTGCGCGAGGTTAGCCGGTGGCTGCGCCGGAGGCGCCGCCACCGGAACCAACGCACAAGTCCGTGCACCCCGGCAGGGGTGCGTGAGATGCCGGGATACCGGTCATTGAATCGTGAAACCACGGTGAGGAACCCATTTAGCGAGTCTCCTTCGCGCACCCCCTGCCGGGGTGCCATTCTTGGTGCGCCCTCGGTCCGGTGGCGGCGCCTCCGGCGCAGCCACCGGCTACCCTCATGCACTCCTTCGGAGTGAACACCACCTCGCGGTTTCGCCGGGCTCGCAAGCGCAGGCTCGGAATGCACATCGCCTTCGCGAAGAGGTGAGGAAATCCCTTCCACGCTATGCTCAATCGCGATGCGCATTGGCGATGAACTGACTGTCACTCCCACCGAACTGGTCGCGGGCGGTGCGGCGCTGGCGAAGGTTGATGGTTTTCCGATCTTCGTTGCGAACGTCTATCCCGGCGATGTTGCGGTTGTGCGGCTGGCCGAGGTGAAGAAGGGGTTTGCGCAGGCGGAGCTTGTGCGAGTGATCGAGTCCAGCCCGTTTCGTCGCGCCATTCCCTGCCCGGTTGCGAATGAATGTGGCGGGTGCGATTGGACGGCGTTGCGGCTCGACAAGCAGCTCGAAGCGAAGCAGCGAATTCTGACGGAATCGCTGCGGCGCGTCGGCAAGATCGATCCGGCCACGCTGCCGCCGATCACGGTGCATCCCTCGCCGCTCAACTATCGGATTCGCAGCCGGCTGCATCGCGATGGAGACAGAGTCGGCTTCTACGCCCAGCGGACGAATGACGTCGTGCAACTTCCCGCCGAGTGCGAAGTGGTGGGCCTGGAGACAGCGCGCACGCTTTCATCGGGCGCGAGCAGGATCAACACTGACGCCCTGGAGAAAATACTCCGACACCCGACACCCGACACCCGACACCCGGAGATTCAGATCTGGGAGGTCGATGGAAAGCTGGTGACCGAGGGCGAGCTGACGATCGATGGTTTTCATGTCACCACCGACGTTTTCTTTCAAGTCAACCGGCATCTCCTCGGCACTCTGAAGCGGCTGGTCGCGGACATCGCAGCGCGATCGATGAAGAAGGAGAGCGCGGTCGATCTCTATTCGGGAGTCGGTTTCTTCAGCGTGCCGCTCGCCGGCGTTTTTGCAAACGTCACCGCGATCGAAGGTTCGGCTGCGGCGCACGCTTGCGCGGCGCGAAACGTCCCGGAGAACGTCGCGCTCGTGAATGCCCCGGTGGAGTGGTGGGTAGAGCGGATGCCGCGTGTCGATTTCGTTTTTCTCGATCCTCCTCGCAGTGGCGCGAAACGGAACGTGATCGATGCCATCGCCACGCGCGCGGGCTCGATGGTTTGCTTCCTGGCCTGCGATCCGGTAACGTTTGCACGAGACGCGAACCGGCTGATCGCGTCTGGCTGGCGGCTCGCGTCGCTGGACCTCCTGGACCTCTTCCCCAACACGCATCACGTGGAAACGCTCGCTTCGTTCGAGCGTGCGCAGTGACGTTCCGGCCGCACTTCCGCTGATCGCTTACGCCGCTGGACTGGCGCTCGGGCATTCGTATGCCGAGGCTGCCGGATTCGTGGCGGTGGCGGTGTTGCTCATCGCGATCCGGCGAACGCGCATGGCGTTCGCCTGCCTTGCGCTCGCGGGCGGCATCTGCGCGGCCGCGCATGCGCGAGACGCGGCGCGTGTCGATGACGCCGCGGTTGCGCCGCTCATCACCGATCGCTTCATCACCGTCGTCGCGCCGATCGATCGCGATTGGTCGGTGCGTGGTGAAGCGCACGCGTTGCGCTGCCAGAGGTTCGTCGCGAACGGCATTCCCATCGAACAGCCGCTGACGATTTACACGCGGTTCGTGCCGCCGGGGATCGGGATGGAGCGCTCGATTCGCGCGGAAGGTTTTCTGCGGCGTAACGAGCGTGGCGACCTCGCGCTGACGGTCAAGTCGCCGCGCCTGATGACGTACGAAGGGAAGTTGAATCCGCTGGCGCCGGCAGCGTGGAACCGTGCGCTGGCCAATCGCATCCGCCCGTTCGCGGGCGTGCATCCGATCGAGGTGGCGCTCGTTGAAGCGCTGGCGCTCGGACGGAGCGAACGGCTCAGCGACGAGGTGCGCGACAGCTACAAACGCGGCGGGACGTACCACCTGCTCGTCTTCTCCGGATTGCAGATCGCGTTCGCCGCGGCGCTCATCGCCTTGGCGTTGCGCTGGCTGCGCGCGCCGCGGACATCAGACTGGACGCTCTTGATTTTCTCGATCATCGCGCCGCTTTTCATTGGGCCGACGGCGTCGGTGTCGCGCGCCACGATCGGCATCGGGCTCTACGCGATCTCGCGGATTCTCCATCGTCCGACGACGCTCGAAAATCTCTGGTGCGTCGCGGCGCTGCTGCGTTTGATCATCGCGCCGCACGATCTTGTCGAGCCGGCGTTCCACCTGACGTACGCCGGAGCCGGTGCGCTGCTCTTCGCCGGCAAAGCGCTGGCGGCGCGGCGGGCGCGATGGATCGCGTACGCCGGCGCGGCGGAGATGTCGATCACGCCGCTGACGCTGTTTCATTTTCACCAGTACGCGCTCGGCGGTTCGGTAATGACGATGCTGCTGACGCCGATCGTTTTCGCCATGCTGATCGTGTCGATGGCGATCTGCGCGATTCCGTGTGACGCGCTATTCGCGGCGCTCGGGTTTCTGCATCAGGTATGCACGTTCGTCAACGGAGTTGCGGAGCCGGTCTGGGGCTTTTTCGCGGCGCCACCGCTGATCGCGATCGTGACCGGCTACGCGATTGGGATCCTCGCGGTGGCGTTCCTGCGAGGCCGGATCCGCGCGCTCGCGATTCTCGCTGCGATGCTGATTCCGATCGGCGGCGCGATCATCGTCGCGCGGCAAGATGTCGCCGCGCCACGGTTGACGATTCTGGATGTTGGTCAGGGCGATTCAATTCTTCTTCGCTCGCCGAAGCACGTGATCCTGATCGATGCCGGCGGCCGGCTTGGCGATGCGCATTTCGGCGAGAGCGAGTTGCTGCCGATGCTCCTCGACCGCGGCGTGCGGCGGATCGACGTCGCCGTTCTGACGCACGTACATCCCGACCATTGCGGCGGCCTGCCCGCGGTGCTCGCCAACATCGAGGTCGGAAGCATGTGGATCTCGCCGCGGCGTTTTCGCGGAGACTGCGCGCAACGCGTCCTCGAATTGTGCTCGATCCGATCGATTCCGATTCACATCGTGCGCGACGGTGAAACGCGCGACGCCGGTCCAATCTCGCTGCATGCGTTCATCGCAGACCGGACATTCAAGCACTCGCCGGAGAACAACAGCTCCGTCGTTCTGCTCGCCACGATCGGGCGCTGGAAAACGCTGCTGACCGGCGACGTCGAGCGCGACGCTGAGGAGGCGCTGGCGTCGCATGACATCCGTGCGGACGTGCTGAAAGTCGGGCATCACGGTAGCCGTACCTCGACGACTCCCGTGCTTCTCGACGCCGTCCAGCCGCGCATCGCCCTCATTTCGTGCGGATTGCACAACACGTTCGGGCATCCGCATCCCGCGGTCGTCGCGTCGTTGCGCTCGCGGGGCGTGCGAACATGGATCACCGCGCGCGACGGCGCGATCGATCTCGATTTCCTGCCCGGCCACTTAGCCGTGCATCGTCAATTTGACACTCCGCGATGAGCGTCCTACAGTGATTTTTCCGCATGTCATCCACTCTCTTGCGCCTCGGGCTCTGGATCATTCTTCTCGTCGTGATCCTGTACGTTCTGCAGCAGACGTACGAAGAAGCGCCGTTCGTCGACTACTTCGCTCCCGCCATGCTCGAGAAGGCGCTCGTCCTCGGCGGTGTTCTCGTCATCGCTGGAATCGCGGCACGGCTCATGGAAAAGGGAGCGAACGTGGTGGTTGCAAAGAGCCGCTGCATCACCTGCAAGACTCCGATTGAAAAGGGCGCGATCTATTGCCGCCAGCACCTCCGCCGAGTCCTGAGCCGGGAAGAGGATCGGACGCACATGACGCGCGTGCGAAAGTGACGCGGCGGCCCATCGTCATCGCCGGTCCGACCGGAGTAGGAAAATCGGAACTGGCGCTGCGCCTTGCCGAAAGCCTCGGCGGCGAGATCGTCAATTACGACTCCGTGCAGATCTATCGCGGCTTCGATATCGGAAGCGCGAAGCCGTCAGCCGAGGCGAGGGGAAGGGTGCCGCATCATTTGTTCGACATCGTTGACGCGGACGCCGAGTTCAACGCCTCGGCATACGCAACCCTCGCGCGCGCGACGTGCGAGGAGATCGCCGCCCGCGGCCGCCGCGCCATTCTCGTTGGCGGAACGTTCTTTTATCTGCGCGCGCTGCTGCACGGGCTGCCGGAGATGCCGGCGCGCGATGCCTCGATTCGCGATCGTCTGCGCCGCATCGCCACGCGTGCGCGCGGTGCGGATCGCCTTCATCGCTGGCTCTCGAAGGTGGATCCGCAAAGTGGTAAAAGAATCGCGCCGGCGGACCGGCACCGGGTCGAGCGCGCTCTCGAAGTCTGGCTCACCAGCGGACGTCCGATTTCGGAGTGGGAGCGTCCTGGCAGCGGCACCACAGAAGCGATGGCGACGATCAAGACCGGCTTGCAGATGGAGCGAAGCCGCTTGGTCGAGCGCCTCGACGAGCGGGTAACGGCGATGTACGCGGCCGGACTCATCGACGAGACCCGCAATCTGCTGACGCAATTTCCGCGAACTGCCCGCCCGTTCGGCGCAATCGGATACGCTGAGGCGGCAGCGGCCGTAAATGGCGAAATGGACGTCGATGCCGCCATCGCTGCAACGAAGCGGCGGACGCGCGCGTATGCCAAGCGGCAGATGACGTGGCTGCGGTCGGAGCGCAATGTGCAGTGGATTGACGTCACGACGGGCAATGATCCTTTTCCAGCCGCGATGCGGTTGGCGGAATTGAGTGAGGGCAGCGAGTGAAGACGAGGACAATTCTTTTTCTGATTACGACAGCGGTGGTGCTGGGACGTTGCGCATCGGCGCCGCCTCCGATCGTAGCGCCATCAGCACCGCAAGCCAGCGATCGTTTCATCATCGATCCGCGCACCGGTTACGACGCGCAGCCCGCGCCCGCGGATGCCAAGCGATTCGATGAAGCGTGGCGTGCGATTCTTGCGGGCGACTACACGACCGCGCGCAAACGGCTCGAGATCATCCACACCAAGGA
>DATAMS010000042.1:0-19636 GCA_036260495.1 Thermoanaerobaculia bacterium | reverse complement strand
TCGTCCGCGCCGTGCGCGTCGTCGAGAACGAATGACGATGATGCGGCAGTCGTCGCGGCGACCGGCGCCGGGATCGGCTCGCCGAAGACGTCGTCGTCATCCCACAACGAATCGTGAGGACGCGCCTCCGTCGGATTGGCGTTCAGAATCTGGATCTCGCGGTCCAGCGGCTCGGAGCCTTCCAGGCCGTACTTCTTGACGAGATGCGAAAGGACGAGGTGCGTGATGCCCTTCAACGTCTCTTCGACGCCGACGCCGGTCGTGGCCACCGATTCGAAATGCGGCACGCCGAGTTTGTCTACCTCGGAAACCATCTGCGCGACTGGCAGCACGTTCGGCAGATCGCGTTTGTTGAACTGAATCACCAGCGGAATCTCGCGGATGCGCACGCCCTGTCGCTTGAGGTTGTCCTCGAGGTTCTGCAGCGATTCGAGATTGGCGTCGGTGGCGTGGTCCTGACTGTCGGCGACGAACACGATTCCGTCGGCGCCTTTGAGCACGAGCTGGCGCGTGGAGTTGTAGTAGACCTGCCCCGGAACCGTGTAGAGCTGCAACTTCGTGCGCATCCCGCGGATCTTGCCAAGGTCGAGCGGGAGGAAGTCGAAGAAGAGGGTGCGGTCGGTCTTCGTCGCCAGCGAAAGCATCTTGCTCTTGTTGTTCGACGGCAGCGAGTCATAGACAAACTGCAGATTCGTCGTCTTGCCGCAGAGCCCGGGACCGTAATAGACGATCTTCGCGGTGATCTCTTTGGTGGCGTAGTTGAAGAGGACCATGGGAGTCGGTGAGCGTAGCGAAGGGGGGTGGAGGAGTCAATGTTGGTTGCGGGTGTCGCTTGTCGGGGGTCGGGAGTCGGAGCGGGTTTTCTGGGTTAATCGGTTGCTGAGTTGCTTCGCGCGAGAAAAGTAGATCCAGCTCCGACACCCGACTCCCGCTCAGCGACACCCGCGGAAAGTTTTCCTCTCCGACACCCGACGCCCGACAAGCGACTCCCGCAACGTCCCGTATCATGTCGCGCCGCTGGGGGTACGAATGTCCAGACGTTTCCTCTGTTTCCCAATTTTTCTTTTTCTTGTTTCGCTGCCGTGCTTTGCGGATTCGCCGGGCGTTTACGCGATCATGGGCGGGACGATCCATCCGGTCAGCGGGCCGGCGATCGACAACGGCGCGGTGATCATTCGCGACGGGCTGATCGAATCGGTGGGCTCCGCGGTAGCGATCCCGCTCGATGCCACGATCGTCGATGTCAAAGGAGGCCACATCTATCCCGGCCTCATCGACGCGATGACGTCGCTCGGATTTCCGAGTGCGAGCGCGCCGCGCAGGCGAGGCGGCGGAGGTGGAGGGGGACGTACGCCACCCGCCGATGCGCTGCCGGAAACGGGTCCGTCGTTCCTCGCGTTCCGCGAAGCGAAGCTGACCGACGATGATGTCGATGCCAAGCGCGCCACCGGCGTGCTGACGATCGTCACGGCGCCCGCGTTCGGCATCTTCAACGGCCAGTCCGTCGCCCTCAACCTCGGCGGCGGCACGATGGAATCGCGCGTGCTCCGCAATCCGGCCGCGCAGCAGATCTCGTTCAATCCGCGGCCGGCATGGACCTATCCCGACTCGCTGATGGGCGTGATCTCGTACATCAAGCAAACGCTGCTCGATGCGCAGCAGTACAGCGCCGCGCGATCGATCTACGACAAGAATCCTGCGGGCTACAAGCGCCCCGATGAGAGCCCGTCGCTCGAAGCGCTCGGCGCCGTTCTTCGCCGCGACGTGCCGGTCGTCTTCGTCGCCGACAGCGAGTTGATGATCCATCGCGTCGAGCTCATCGCGAAAGAATTCAACCTCCGTCCGGTTATCGCTGGCGCGCGCCAGGGCTACAAAATGGGCGACGAGCTGAAGTCGCTCGGCGCGCCGGTGCTCGTCTCGATCAAATGGCCGGTTGCGCCAACATCGAAAGAGGATCGCGAAGAACAGCCGCTGCGGGTGATTCGCGACCGCCAGCTCGCGCCGACCACGCCCGCGGTTCTGGCGAAGAGCGGTGTGCTCTTCGCGCTCGTCAGCGGCGCCGGAAAAACGGGCGACTTCGTTCCCGGCATTCGCAAAGCAATCGACAACGGCCTCTCCGCCGACGATGCCTTGCGCGCCGTGACGATCAATCCGGCGAAGATCATCGGCATCGATCGCCAGCTCGGATCGCTCGACCGCGGCAAGATCGCCAACATCCTCGTCACCGACAAGCCGGTCTTCGACAAAGAAGCGAAGGTGAAGCGGATCTTCATCGACGGACGCGAGTCGAAGGTTGCTGTCGAGGATGAGAAGAAGAGACCGGGCGGCGCGGGAGCGGCGGCGGGAACGAGCGCGTCAGCACTCGATGGCGGCTGGAGTTTCGTCGTCAAAACTACCGCGGGTGACGCGAACATCTCCGCGACGCTGCACGTCGAAAACGGTCAGATCAGCGGCACGTTCTCCGGCGACCGCGGCTCCGGCAGTATCGGCAACGGAACGTTCGACGGCACGACGGTCGAGTTCTCGATCTCGGGCCGCGGCAAAGAAGAAGCCGGCGACTGGCTGTTCCACGGCACGCTGCACGGCGCGAACATGGAAGGGACCGTGGCCACGACGCTCGGCACGTTCCCGTTCAGGGGAGCAAGAAATGAGATTACGAAAAGAGGGAGTCGTTTGTCGGGTGTCGGGAGTCGGAGATAACCCGGTTACTTCGACGCAAAACCGCACGTCCACCAGCGCCGGCTCCCGACCCCCCACTCCCAACATTCGATTCAAGACCTTGCTCGCGATCCCATTCCTGCTCGCGGCAACAGCACTCTCCGCGCAAGACATCGTCATCCGCGATACCACGATCCTCACGATCACGCATGGCAAGATCGAGCACGGATCGATCCTCATTCACGGCGGCAAGATCGCTGCGGTCGGTGCGAATGATCGCGTCACGGCGCCGCCAAATGCCACGGTCATCGATGCCGCCGGCAAGTTCGTGATGCCCGGCATCGTCGATACGCACAGTCACACTTCGGTCGAAGGAAGCGTCAACGAAATCTCGCTGCCCAACACCGGCATGGTGCGCATCGGCGACGTGCTCACCAACGAAGACATCGACGTCTATCGGCAACTCGCCGGCGGGACGACGACCGCGCTCGTGCTTCATGGCTCGGCGAATCCGATCGGCGGGCAGTCGCAGATCGTGAAATGGAAATGGGGACATCCGGTCTCCGAATGGCCGATCGCCGACGCTCCTCGCACGATCAAATTCGCTCTCGGCGAGAATCCGAAATCATCGAACTTCCGGCCGCCTCCCGGAATCCCCGCGCAGTATCCGCAAACGCGCATGGGCGTCGAGGAAGTGATCCGCCAGTCGTTCACGGATGCGAAGGATTACCTCGCTCGTTGGGACGACTACGACGCGCGCAAGAAGCGCGGCGAGAACCCGATTCCGCCGCGGCACGATCTGCTGATGGAAACGATGGCCGACATCCTCCGCGGCAAGATCGACGTCCACTCGCACTGCTATCGCGCGGACGAAATCATGATGCTGCTCAATCTTTCCGATGAGCAGGGTTTCAAGATTCGCGAGCTGCAGCACGTGCTGGAAGGCTACAAGGTCGCAAAGGAGATCGCCGCGCACGGCGTCGGCGGCGGCACGTTCATCGACTGGTGGGGATTCAAAGCCGAGGCGCTCGACGCGATCCCCTACAACGTCGCGCTGATGGATCGCGCCGGCGTCCTCACCTCGGTCAACTCCGATTCCGCGGAGCTGGCGCGTCATCTCAATCAGGACGCGGCCAAAGCGATGAAGTACGGCGGACTGACCGAAGAGGAAGCGCTGAAACTTTGCACGTTGAATGGCGCGAAGCAGCTCCGTCTCGATCACCGGCTCGGTTCCGTCGACGTTGGCAAAGACGCTGATCTTGTGATCTGGAACGGCCATCCACTGTCGGCGTACTCGCGCGTCGAAACGACGTTCGTCGACGGCGAGATCGTCTTCGACCGTCAACGCGATCTGGCGATGCGCCAGCAGATGGCAACGGAAAAGAAGGATCGTTTGAAGAAAGAAGCCGACGACGAAGCGAAGAACAAGAAGCCCTCGCGGCCCGGCAAGACTGACGACGAGGCGAAGCCGGAGGTGACCAATGAGTAGCGTCGTAGCGCCGGCGGCCCGCCGGCTGTATCGCAGGCGGCTCGCCTGCGGTTTTGTCGCGTCCGCAATCGCGGTCTCCGCCTTCGCGCAATCGGTGATCCCG
The DNA here is from genome assembly GCA_036260495.1 of Thermoanaerobaculia bacterium. GTDB lineage: Bacteria > Acidobacteriota > Thermoanaerobaculia > Gp7-AA8 > Gp7-AA8 > JADGNZ01. Next base: position 15,386 of record DATAMS010000042.1, on the reverse strand, counting down.
AACAACCCCGGCAAGAAACTCACCTTCGCCATCCGCAACGCCACGATCGTTCCCGTCACCTCGGCGCCCATCGCCAACGGCACGATCGTCTTCGCGAACGGCGTCATCACCGCAGTCGGCGCGAACGTGGCGATTCCCGCGGACGCGACGGTCATCGACGGCACGGGTCTCTTCGTTTATCCCGGCCTCATCGACAGCGGCTCGCATGTCGGACTCGTCGAGATCGAGTCGGTGCCCGGCACCGTCGACACCGCGGAGTTGGGCGACATTAATGCGAATGCGCGCGCCGAGGTTGCGGTGAATCCGCATAGCAACGTCATTCCGGTCACGCGCGTCAACGGCATCACCAGCGTCGTTACGGAGCCCGAGGGCGGCATCATCTCCGGCTCGTCCGCGATGATCCAGCTCGCCGGATGGACGCCGAAGGAGATGACGCTCAAGGCTCCACTGGCGATGCACATCCACTTCCCGAGGCTGCGCACAGCGGCGTTCGATGAAGTGCCGCAGGACGAAGAAGCGGCGAAGGAAGCAACGAAGAATTACACAAAGCAAATCGACAAACTGCGCGACACGCTTCGCGACGCGCAGGCGTACTCGCGAGCGGCCGCGGCGCGCACGAATCATCCCGACGTCAAGCGCTTCGACCGCGATCTGATCCTCGAGGCGCTCGTTCCGGTGGTCGAGGGACGCGAGCCGGTGGTGATGCACGCGAACCTGGATCGCGACATCCGCGCGGCCATCAAGTTCGCGGACGAGTTCAAGCTGAAGGTGATTCTCGCGGACGCCGAGGATGTGGCGAAGGTGATTCCGGAACTGAAGTCGCACAACATCCCCGTGATCCTCGGGCCGATCCTCTCGCTCCCGCCGCGCGAAGACGATCCGTACGATCTCGTTTACAGCAACGCCAAGACCTTGTTCGATGCCGGCATCCCGTTCGCGATTCAGTCGCAGGACGCGCACAGCGCACGCAACCTTCCGTATCAGGCAGCGGCGTGCGCGGCGTTCGGCTTGCCGAAGGATGCGGCGTTGCGCGCGGTGACGATCGCGCCCGCGCAAATCTTCGGAATGGCCGATCGAATCGGATCGCTGGAGACAGGCAAGCTGGCCAACATCATCCTGACGGACGGCGATCCGCTCGAGATCGTGACGCATGTGAAGCGTCTGTTCATCGGCGGCGAGGACATTTCGCTCGAGACGAATCAGACGTTGTTGTGGGAGAAGTTCAAAGCGAGGCCGTGAGTCAAGACTTTCTCACGCGAAGACGCGAAGACGCGAAGGGGTTTGAGGCTGCGATGCTCTCCTTCGCGTTCCTCGCGCCTTCGCGTGAGAACTGGGTTGCGGGCGATGAGTCTCTGTCGTTCCGGAGCGGTCATCGGTGCGGGAATGACAGCGCACGCGCAGCGCGCAGTGCATTGCTCGCGTCGCGTTCGTGAATTGCTCAGCGATTGATAATCGTCGCAGCCGCCAGATGATGAGCGAATCCGACGAGAGCATGCTCAGCGCGCGCCACGAATTACGGCCGCCGCGAATGTCCCTCGTTGTTTCGGTCATGAATTGCCTCATTGAGATTTTCCTCGCGACATCGAATCGGATGGACAGGTTCAATTGATCGTGTTGAGCGGATTCACCGGCGCGACCTGTTCCGCCGAGGCATCCGCGGGCGCTGCCTGCACGGGAACTGTCCGCGTTCCGAACGCGTCGATCGGCCAGACGTCGAGCGGCAGCGAGCGGCCGTTGGCGGCGAGATAAACAGTGTCGCTGGTGAGCAACTCGATCGAGCCGTTGGCCGGGATCGAGTAGCGCTCGCCCGCGTAGACGAACGTCGCGCCGGGCGATCCGACAAACTTGTACGACACGGTTCCCTTGTGACAGACCGGAGCGGTGACCGGCGCATGGTGGAGGAGAGCGGCCAGCGTGATTGCGTGCAAGATGTTCATGCACTGGACACACTCCAAGGCAGGTACCAAATAGCCGGTCCATTGAAATCAATGACTTAGCTTTAAATCACAATTGTGGCCATTCCTAAATCAAGACGCAGCGTATGAATATTGAACGCATCATCTCCGCCTCGCCTCGGTGTATAGTCCCCACAGTTCTTTCCCAATTTCCTCTGAGTCAGTGAACGGGAAGCCGGTGTGATACCGGCGCGGCCCCCGCCACTGTGACCGGCGACGACTCGCTCCACGAAAGCCACTGCATCGCTCGATGCGGGAAGGCGGCGCGACAGGATGACCCGGAAGCCAGGAGACCGGCTGGCTCGGAACCCACTTTTGATTCTCTTCTTCGGAGGGAAGGAGTCGTCATGAAGCGTGTTCTCGCTGCGTCTCTGCTTTTTGCTGTTTCCTCGTTCGCCCAGTCCACCCCACAACAACCCGTAACGATTAACGACCAGATTGTGGTCACGGCCTCGTCGTTGCCGGAAAGCGTGCAGTCGACGCCCGCTTCCGTCACCGTCATCACGCGCAAAGACATCGATGACCGTGCCGCGCGCGACGTCGCCGATGTTCTGCGCGAAGTTCCCGGCCTCGTGCTCGCCCGCAGCGGATCGCCCGGCAAAGCCACGTCGCTCTTCACGCGCGGCGCCGCATCGACGCAGACGCTCGTGCTCTGGAACGGGATCGCACTCAACAATCCCTACTTTTCCGGTTACGACTGGGGACGCTTTTCGACCGCCGGGGTCGAACAGATCGAAGTCGTGCGCGGGCCGTACTCCGCGCTTTATGGTTCCGAGGCGATGGCCGGGGTCGTCAATGTGCTGACGGCGCCGCGCAGCAGCGGCGTTCACGGCGACTTCGAAAGCGGCAGCCACGGCCTGCGCAACGCGGCGTTGAACGCGACGTACGCATCCGATTCGATCCTCGCCGCCGGGAGCTACGAACATCGCAACGACGACGGCTTCAATCCGAACGATGACTTTCGCCAGAACAGCGCCAGCGGCAACGTGAAGTGGTCGCTGTCCGATGCCTTCGCCCTCGGCGCTGCGGCCCGCCACACTTCCTACGACCTCGGTATCCCCTTCAACACGAACGCCGCCGGCACCGCGCTGGTGCCGAGTCTCGATCGCCGCCAGAACGGAACGGAAACGCAGATCGCGATTCCGGTCACGCTCACGCTCGGCCGTTTCATTAGCGATCTAACGCTCTCCGACAATCACCGCCGCGATGATTTCTCCGATCCTGCCGACCCGTTCACGACGTCGACGTCGACTGATGCGAAGACTCGACGCGCGCGCTTGACGACGCGCTTCGTCACGCCAGCCGGAACGATCGTCGCCGGCGGCGAGTACCAGCGCGACCTCGTCAGCGACGTCACGAATTTCGGTCCGAACTTCCTCGCGCAACGCCGCACCGACAATTCGCTCTTCATCGAAGACCGGTACACGCATCCGTTCAGCCAGACGTCGCACTTCGAGCTCAGTGCCGGCGTTCGCCGCGATCGCTTCAACACGTTTGGCTCACAGACTTCGCCGCGCGTCGCCGCGGCCATCGTGATGGGCACGACGAAATGGCGCGCCGCATACGGCACCGGCTTCCGCGCCCCATCCCTCGGCGAGCTTTACTACCCGTTCTTCGGCAATGCCGCGCTCAAAGCGGAATCCAACCGCAGCTACGAGATCGGCTATGACGCCGCAATGGGCCGCGACGGCATCTTCTCGCTCACTTACTTCAACAGCCACTACCGCAACCTCATCACCTTCAGTCCGGTGACGTTCATCTCGGAAAACATCGGCCGCGTCAGCGCGGACGGGATCGAGCTCGGCGCCACCAACCACCTCAGCGCGAACGTCTACACCGCGTTCAGCTACACCTGGCTGCATCGCGACGAAGACGAACAGACCGGCCTGCGCCTGCTGCGCCGCCCGAAGCACTCCGGCTCGCTGGCGATGGGCTACCGCAGCGGCGCCATCGACACAAACATCGCCATCCTCCGCACCGGCGAGCGCGACGACTCCATGGCCATCTTCCCCTTCTCGCGCGTCACCAACAACGGCTACACGACGATCGACGTAAACGTGCAATACCGGATGGCGCACATGTCCCCATTCGTGAAGATCGAGAACCTTCGCAACGCGGCGTATCAGGAAGTGGTGGGCTACGCGTCGCCGGGGAGACGCGTAATCCTCGGCGTGAAGTTCTAAGACTTGATCTGTGCTCATCTGCGACATCTGCGGATAGAGTCTTTATCCGCAGATGGACGCAGATGTGCGCCTTACTCATGCCGGCAAGGGGCGCTTACCCGACGTGAGACCTCTTTGTATAGTTCCGCGCCGTTGTTGACGATCACGTCGGCATTGCTCCTGCCGTCGCGCAGCACTGACTGAGTGTGCTCCACTTCTTCAATGGCAGCACCCAATAGTTTTCGACTTGCGTCATCTAGATTGCGTGCATCTACCGCGGATACGCTGCCAGTAGGATCGTCTGCGGTAGCACGATCAAATGCACGTAGTTGCTGCTCGAAACGACCACGCTGCTGCTGAAAATCTCTCGTCCGTTCATCGATCGTTACGGCGTGCTCCTCGAGGTACGCGCGGGCGCCGCGCAAATATTCAAGTTGGCTGCTGAGATAATCGACTTGACTTCGAAGCCATAAGCAGCGGTCGCTCTGAGCGTCATGATCTAGCCGATCAGCAAAGTCCGTCATAGCTTTCAGAGCCACTTGACATCCTGAAAGCTGCTGCTTGAATACTGCAAATCTCTCGAGGTCCTTCCCCGCATCAACGAGAGCGAGTGCGGCCTCCCTGAGCGCAGAGGCGGCTTCAATCGCTGCACGAGCTTTTGCGGCTCGCGCTTCCAGTATCTCCTCGATCTTGCGTTGCTTAATGAAAGCCGCCTTCAACTGCGTCTGCCATATTGTCAACGCCGCATTGAAAGCCTCCTGTCCACCGCGTTTGAATCGAGTTGACGTGACTTGTCCTGATGACGAAGGAAACGAAAGCGTTAGCACCGCACCGGCGACCCTGCCGCCAATTGTGGTGCTGCCAAGATTCAAGAAAGTTTCGGTACGGAGGGTCAGTTCGTTTCCGTCCGCAGCACCCTCGACAGTGGCCGTCTCACTCTTCGTTCCGCCACGGCCGTCAGGCTCAACGACCAGAAGGAACCCACGGACGCCCAACTCGGTCTGGGTGAGCGACAGAAATTCCATCCATCGTGGACGGCCGTCCGCCACAAAAGTGCCTGTGAACGGTTTCGCCGTCACCTCGTATGCGAAAAGGAGCATGAGCAACGAGAGGGGGACTCGGCGAACCATAAGTGCGCGAAGTTTATCGCGTGGAATGCGATAGGACGCAAGAGCCGCCAGCCTGAAAGCAATTCTGTCGGGTCAACGTTCGTCCGAGGGCCCGTGGCGGCGCATCAATTTGTAGTCTTCGGACTTCGAGCACGGTGAGCGCTGCCGCAGATGGAGTAATTAACCCACGCGTTTCGTCGTCGCCGCTTTGGCTTGGACCATCTTTCCCGACATGCGCACGAGCGTGCGCAGCGCCTCGTTCACGGCGATCGAGTCAGGAAACATCGCGGCTACGTCGGGATCGAGTGCGACAACATTCGTTCCTTCGAGATAGCGCGCCGCGTACTTGCCGCGTACGCCGCCGGAAAAGTCGTAGTGATCTCGCATCTCGTCCTTCCGCATAGTTCTGCCTGCCATATTCTCGCCGTTCGCTTGCTGATGATGCGCGTATTTCCCGTCTGACTCCACACCCTACTCCCCACACTCCACTCCCCAAAACCAATACCATGTCCTCCGATGTCTGAAACGCCGCACGTACACGCTGAGGACCTCGCTGTTGGCGCTGTCGCTTCGCCGAAAGATCGCGACGAGCGGACGCGCTTCGATCCGGTTGCGTTCGAACATGACCGGCCGGTGCGGACGCGCATCGAGCACAGCGATCGAATCCAGACGCTGAACGTCGATGCGGCGCTGCTCGCCGCGGACTTGCAGCGCGAAGTTCGCGGCGAAGTTCGATTCGACGACGGCGCTCGCGCGTTGTACGCGACTGACGCATCCAATTACCGGCAGATCCCGATCGGCGTCGTCGTGCCGCGCGATGCGCGCGACGTCGTCGCCACCGTCGCGCTGGCGCGCAAGCATGGCGCGCCGATCCTGGCGCGTGGCGGCGGGACGTCGCTGGCGGGGCAATGCTGCAACGTCGCTGTCGTTCTCGATTTCTCGAAGTACATGCACGCCATCCCGGAGATGAATTCCGAGGCGCGGTTTGCGCGCGTGCAGCCGGGCATCATCCTCGATGATCTTCGCAACGCCGCGGAGAAACACAAGCTCACCTTCGGCCCCGATCCGGCCACGCACGCGTACTGCACGCTCGGCGGGATGATCGGCAACAACTCCTGCGGCGTGCACGCGCTGATGGCCGGCAAGACCGTCGACAACATCGAGGAGCTCGACATCCTCACGTACGACGGCGTGCGCATGCGCGTCGGCGCGACCAGCGAAAGCGAGCTCGAACAGATCATCGCAAGCGGAGGCCGGCGAGGCGAGATCTACGCCGGACTGAAGCGTATCCGCGACAACTACGGCGACCTCATTCGCGCGAAGTATCCGAAGATCCCGCGCCGCGTTTCCGGCTACAACCTCGATGCGCTGCTGCCCGAGAACGGCTTCAACGTCGCGCAGGCGCTGGTCGGCAGCGAGTGTACCTGCGTCGTCGTGCTCGAAGCGAAGTGCCGGCTCGTCGATTCGCCGCCGTCGCGCACGCTCGTCGTCCTCGGATACGACGACATCTACCTCGCCGCCGACGACGTCCCTCGGCTCCTCGAGTTCCGTCCCATCGGACTCGAAGGGATCGACGATCGTCTCGTCGAAGACATGCGTGCCAAAGGTCTCAACATCGACAAGCTGCATCTGCTCCCGGAAGGCAAAGGCTGGCTACTCGTCGAATTCGGCGGCGAGACGAAGGAAGCGTCGGATGCCTACGCGCGAACGATGATCGCGTCGCTTGCGGCGTCGCCGTTCAAGATCGCGCACCGCATCTGCAACGATCGCGATGCGAAGCTGGTCTGGTCGATCCGCGAGTCCGGCCTCGGCGCCACCGCCTTCGTTCCCGGCAAAGGACACACGTGGGAAGGTTGGGAGGATTCCGCCGTCGATCCCAAACACCTCGGCGCTTACCTTCGCGAGCTGCGCGTGCTGCTCAACAAGTATGACTACAGCGGCGATCTCTACGGCCATTTCGGCCAGGCTTGCGTGCACACGCGCAACAATTTCGATCTCGAAAGCGCCGCCGGCATCGCGAAGTTCCGCGCGTATCTCGACGAAGCGGCTGATCTTTGCATCAAATACAACGGCTCGCTTTCGGGTGAGCATGGCGACGGACAGGCGCGCGCCGATCTGCTGCCGAAGATGTTCGGTCCCGAGCTGATTCAGGCCTTCAACGAATTCAAGTCGCTCTGGGATCCCGATTGGAAGATGAATCCCGGCAAGGTGGTGAAGCCGTATCACCCGACCGAGAATCTGCGGCTCGGCTCGGACTTCAAGCAATGGTCGCCGGCCACGCACTTTCAGTTTCCCGACGATCACGGCCGCATCGACAGCGCGGTCGGACGCTGCGTCGGCGTCGGCAAATGCAGGCGCATGGACGGCGGCACGATGTGTCCGAGCTTCATGGTCACGCGCGAAGAAGAGCACTCCACGCGCGGCCGTGCGCGGCTGCTGTTCGAGATGTTCGAAGGGCAGGTCATCCCGTCCGATTGGAACAACGAAGCGGTCAAGGACTCGCTCGATCTCTGCCTGGCGTGCAAAGGCTGCAAGGGCGAGTGTCCCGTCAACGTCGACATGGCCACGTACAAAGCGGAGTTTCTCTCGCACTACTACGAATGCAAATTGCGGCCGGTGGCGGCGTATTCGATGGGCTGGATTTATTGGTGGGCGCAGATCGCATCGTTCGCGCCGGGGCTGGCGAACGCGATCATGTCGCTCCCGATCTTCAAGAGCCTCGGTGGTGTTGCACCTGAGCGCAAAGCGCCACGGTTTGCGAAAAGCACGTTCGTGGAGCAGTTCAAACGTAGGTCTCAGTCCGGCAAAAAGAAGCGTCGGACTGGAGAGTCCGACCTACGTTTATCCGATGTTCGTAAGGTTCTCCTCTGGCCCGATACATTCAACAATCACTTTCATCCCGGCACTGCGAATGCGGCCGCCGAGGTGTTGGAGGCGGCGGGATTTGAGGTGGTGATTCCGCGCAAACGCCTCTGCTGCGGGCGCCCTCTCTACGACTGGGGCTTCCTCGGCATGGCTAAAACGCTGCTTCTCGAAACGATGGATGCACTGCGCCCCGAGCTCGATGCCGGCATCCCGATCGTTGGGCTCGAGCCAAGCTGCATCTCCGTCTTTCGCGACGAGCTGCCGAATCTCTTTCCGGGCGATGACGTGGCAATGCGCTTGTCGAAAGCTGTGAAAACGCTGCCGGAGTTTCTGCTGCAGGAGAACGTCGTTCTTCCGCAGCTCAGAGGCAAGGCGCTCGTGCAAGCGCACTGTCATCACAAAGCGGTGCTCCACTTCGACGATGAAGTTCAAGTCCTCGGCAAGATGGGGCTCGACGTCGATCAACCCGACTCCGGCTGTTGCGGCATGGCCGGCGCGTTCGGATTCGAGCCAGACAAGTACGAGCTCTCGATGCGCATCGGAGAGCGCGTACTGCTGCCGGCTGTGCGCGAGGCTGCGCGCGACACGATCATCGTTGCTGACGGTTTCAGTTGCCGCGAGCAGATCGCGCAGGGAACCGGGCGCGAAGCGATGCACCTCGCGCAGGTGCTGCATCTGGCGATGAAACAGAGCGCGCCTGACGCATTGCCCGAGCGCAAATACGTTGACGAACCGGCGGAGGCCGGCCTCAAGAAGATCGCGTGGGGAGCGGCGGGCGTTGCCTCGGGCATCGCTCTCGCAGCCGGTGTGGTGGCCCTGTTGCGACGATGGCGGAAGCGCTAAGCGAAGCCCGATACGTTCCGATCGCCGATTACGCGGTCATCGGCTGCACGCGTTCGATTGCGCTGGTCTCGCGCAGCGGCTCGATCGACTGGCTTTGCTGGCCGCGCTTCGATTCGGAGTCGATCTTCGGACGCATTCTCGATGCGGAGAAAGGCGGCTATTTCCTCATCCAACCCGCCATTCCATTCGAGTCGAAACGTCGTTATCTCGAAGGGACGAACGTCATCGAGACAACCTTTACGACGGCATCAGGAATCGTGCGGCTTCTCGATCTCATGCCGGTGATGACGGAGTTGGAAAAGCGAAAACGGCTGTCGCCGTTCCGGCAACTGCTGCGCCGCGTCGAATGCGTTGATGGCGACGTTCCGCTCATCGTCACCTACGCGCCGCGTCCCGACTACGGCCGCGTCACGCCTTCACTCAAGGTACGCAGCGATTCCGTTTCGTGCGCGTGGAAGGCACGTGTGCTCAATCTTCGCAGCGATGCGGAATTCATCATCGATCGCGGCGCGGCCACGGCAAACTTCAATCTTCGCTCCCGCGAATCGCGCACCTTCGCCCTCGGCTTCGACGATCACACGCCCGTGGTGCTTGCGCCGATCGGCGACGAAGCAACCGCGGAGATCGAGGCAACGATTGATTTCTGGCGCAAGTGGTCAGCTCAGCTCACGTACGACGGTCCGTATCGCGATCTCGTCCTTCGCTCCGCGCTCGCGTTGAAGTTGCTCACGTATGCGCCGTCCGGAGCGGTCATCGCGGCGGCCACGACGTCGCTGCCGGAGTGGATCGGCGGCGAGCGGAATTGGGACTATCGCTACTGCTGGCTGCGCGATGCGTCGTGGACCGTCAGCGCGCTTTACGACTGCGGTTTCTCCAACGAAGGCGCGGCGTTTCTTGACTGGCTCCTCTACTCGACGCGGCTCACGCAACCGAATCTGCAGATGTTGTACGACGTCTTCGGCGAAGCGCAGATCCCGGAGAAAACGCTCGATCATCTCGATGGCTACTGCGGCTCGCGGCCAGTGCGGATCGGCAACGCCGCGCATGCGCAGTTTCAGCTCGATGTTTACGGCGAAGTGATCGGCGCCGTCGACGAGGCCACGCAACGCGGCGCCAATCTCGACCGCGATTCGCAACGACTGCTGCGCCGGCTCACCGAGATCGTCTGCGATCGATGGCAGGAGCCCGACGCCGGCATCTGGGAAAAACGCGGCGGCCCGCGCCAGCACGTCCATGGAAAAGTGATGGCCTGGTCCGCGCTCGACAGTGCCTTAAAAATCGCCGATCGTTGCCACGTCAAGGTCGATCGGCCTCATCTCGAAAAGACAAAAGACGAGATCAAGGAAGCCGTTTTCGCGCACGGCTTCGACGCGGAGCGCAACACCTTCACCGGCATCTTCGACGAAAAGGAAGTCGACGCCAGCCTGCTCTTCATCGCCCGCGTCGGCTTCATCGACCCCAAAGATCCGCGCATGCTCGGCACCATCGACGCCATCCGCTCCACCCTCGGCAACGACGGATTGCTCTATCGCTACGACACACGCAAAACCGAGGATGGGCTGCCGCCCGGCGAAGGCGTGTTCGTCGCCTGCACGTTCTGGCTCGTCGAAGCGCTGGCGCTCGCCGGCCGCGTTGATGAAGCCCACGCGCTCTTCGATGACGTCGCCCGCCGCGCCAACGACGCCGGCCTTTTCTCCGAAGAGATCGACGTCCACACCGGCGCCTTGCTCGGCAACTTCCCGCAAGCGCTCACCCACATTGCGCTGCTCAACGCCGCGCTGGCGCTCGAAGAAGCCAGCAACAAAGGAGAGGCGAAGCCGCGCGCAACCGCGTGAAAATCAACGCAGCGTGTAGAACATCCCCAACACCAGCCCATAAACGACGTGCGCGAACAGCAACACGAACGGCGTCTTCAAGCCGTAGTTCGTGGTGAAGAATCCGGGCGGCTCGAGCAACCGCGTCGGCTCCGGCCCGCGAAAGTCCGAGACCATGCGCGGATGCAATCCCGGCAGCACCGGCAGCAGCACGATCACGATAAACATCCCCTGCACCGCTCCGATCATCGCGCCGAACCACCACGACGCCGCATGCCGGGTCTCGAACGCAAACGCGTACACGAGCGCGAAGATCCATCCATTGATGATGTGAACGCCAAGCCCGATGACTTTGGCGCGATCACGGTTCGGCGTGAACATCGTCCCGACGATGAACGGAATGTCGATCCGCGTAAAACCAAGCGACTGCCCCGCGATCGAGAGCGTCGTGAGCACGATCGTTGCCGCCAGGCCCCACAGAAGAATGGAGGGGAGGTTCACAGAGATGCCTCGTGCGCGTAGCGTGCCCACATCGCTTACGTCCTGAAACGAATTCTCGTTACCTCCACGACACGGGCCGCGTGATGGTGATGCCCGGCGCGACTGCAACAGCATCCGAAAACTGAGCCGTCTTGAATTTGCCTTCGCTCAAGCGAAACCACCCGGATGCGGCGCGTTTCAAATCGTCGTTTTCACGTTCGGGTGGAAACGCGATGACGATTCGACGCAGAGCCTTCGCCGCCTCAACCGCCGCCAGCAGGTCGGTGTCTCCTCCGACCAGGATGGCGACGTCAAACGTTCCTGAGCACGCGTCCCGCACGAGATGCGTTGCGATGTTCACATCCGTCATCTTTTCGTTTCGAAAGCGCAGCTTCGCACCGCAGACCCGGCATTCCGCCTCGCTCGTTCCACAAGCCGCGCAACGCGTGGGCTTCTCGCGGTATCGGCCCTTGATGATCTGGAGTCCCTCGCAGGTCTCCAGTGCCTTCCAATAGGTCTGTTGCCGTTTGGCGCCTTCCCGAGATCCAGGTGCGGCTGAAGTGAAGTACTTGACTGAAACCAGCTCTTGCCTTGGGTCGGAAAGCAGGCCGCGCGCGAACCGAGTGAGATCAAGCCAGAGATACTTTCGACCGTGCCTGTCCCGTAAGCCGTGGTAGAGGTTGTATCCGTCGATGTAAACGATCGTGTTGTGTGTCGGAATAGCCGGCTCGCTGCTTGACATTGGTAGGACCAGAATCCTACATTGCATCGATACTGCGCCGGGAGCGAGAGCTTTCGGCTAGGCCGTCCGAGAGGGCGGCCGTTCTGTTTTTCGGCGATTCTCTACCTGCCGAAGATCTCCCCTCTGGCCACCCGGAGCACGCATCTTGCTTCGCTTCCCTCCATGAATCCACCCGAAGTCGTGGTCATCACGGGCGCCTCGGCCGGCGTTGGGCGCGCTATGGCGCGCGCGTTCGGAAAGCGCGGCGCGAGAGTCGGACTGATCGCCCGCGGACGCGATGGACTTGAAGCGGCGAAACGGGAGATCGAGGCCGATGGCGGCGAGGCACTTGTCCTGCCGCTTGATGTCAGCGACGAAAACGCGGTCGAGCAGGCAGCCGCAGAAGTCGAGCGCGTCTTTGGTCCGATCGATATCTGGATCAACAACGCCATGCTCTCGGTCTTCTCGCCGGTCATGGAGATGACGCCCGAGGATTATCGCCGCGTCACCGATGTCACTTATCTTGCGTACGTCTGGGGCACGCTGGCCGCGCTGCGGCGGATGAAACCGCGCGACCGCGGAACGATTGTGCAGGTGGGCTCCGCGCTGGCGTATCGCGGCATCCCGCTGCAGTCGGCGTACTGCGCCGCGAAACATGCTGTGCAGGGATTTCACGACTCGCTGCTGACGGAGTTGATCCACGACGGTAGCAACGTTCGCGTCGTCATGGTGCAGATGCCCGCGCTGAACACGCCGCAATTCCGCTGGGTGAAATCGCGGCTGCCACGAAAAGCGCAGCCAGTGCCGCCGATCTTTCAACCCGAGGTTGCGGCGGACGCGATCGTCTGGGCGGCGCACAGCGGAAGGCGAGAGGTGAACGTTGGATGGCCGGTGACGAAGGCCATCGTCGGCAACAACTTCGCGCCGGCATTTGCCGATCACTACCTTGCCCGGCACGGCTACGAAGCGCAGATGATCGATGAGGCCGAGGAGCCGGGGCGGCCCGACAATCTCTGGTCTCCGCTGCCCGGCGATCACGGCGCGCACGGCGTCTTCGATGATCGTTCAGTGAACGTGAGCATCGAGATGGAATTGAATAAGCGACGAGGTTGGATTTTGGCAGGGGCGGCGGCGTTGTTGCTGACTGCGATCGCTCGACGGAAGTAGGTCTTCAATCCTCGCGTCTCACGTGTCTGGGAGGCGGCGCCTCATCCTCATCACCGTTCGTGACGACAGCCCGGTCGTGAAACGCGCAGACGATGTCGCGGACCTTCACCGGATCATCGACGAGGTGCAGGCTGTCCACATCTTCTTTCGTGATGTTGTTCGCGGCGAGGACGGTCTTGCGCAGCCAGTCCAGCAGACCGCCCCAATACTCGCTTCCGTAAAGGACGACGGGGAAGTTCGTAATCTTCTTCGTCTGGATCAGCGTCAGCGCGCCCATCAGCTCGTCGAGCGTGCCGAAGCCGCCCGGGAACGTGATGAACGCCTCCGAATACTTGATGAACATCGTCTTGCGCACGAAGAAGTAGCGGAACGTCATGGCCTTGTCGACGAACTGGTTGATGTGCTGTTCGAATGGCAACTCGATGTTGCAACCGATCGAGAGTGCCTTCGCCTGGCGCGCGCCTTTGTTGGCCGCTTCCATGATGCCGGGCCCGCCGCCGGTGATGACGGCGAAACCGGCCTTGCCGAGGAGCTCGGCGGTCTTGACGGCGGCTTCGTAGTATTCGTTCGCGAGCTGCGTCCGCGCCGATCCGAAGATCGACACTGCCGGATACACCTCGGCAAGATGATCGAAGCCGGCAACGAACTCGCTGGTGATGCGCAGCACGCGCCACGACTCACTTTGCAGCAACTCCTGCCGGCTGGGACGATCGAGCAGCTTGCGGTCTTCGAGCGCTTCCCGCGGTTTGGGAGGGATGTGGATTTCGTGTCCGGCAGGTTGATCGACGTCCATTGAAGACATTATGCGGGTTCGGCGTGTGGGTCGTAGGGAGTGGTAGATCGAGGAGCCCTTCTCCACTCCCGACTCCCCACCCCCACTCCTTACGGTCGCAGCTTGATCAATGCCGTCTCGACGAGCTTGTCGCCGGGAAGATCGCGCTGCCACGCGGTCACGCCGAAGTTGCCAGTGGCTGTCATGGTGCCGAATGATGTCCGCACTTTGTAATGGATCGTCGAGTCCTCGGCAGGCTGCAGTTTGCCCATTGTGTAGTGGTAGAAATTCGAGCCGGGCTCGTGCGACATCGTCACGCCGCGCTCGTGGGTCTCATCGAGAACGACGAGCTCCGGCGGCACTTCCACATCGATCATCACGTCCGTCACGCTTCGCACGCCGCGGTTGCCGATGACGATATTGAGATTGTCTTCACCGCGATCCGGTAGGTCGGTCGGATGCTCGATGTTGATTTTCAGAAGCTGGCCGTGTTTCGTGACCGCCATTCCGCCCGTCTTGCATCCGGCGACAGCGATGAGTGCGGCGGCGAACAGTGCTATCGCCGCTCTAGTAAAGATTCGATGCGATTTCATGGACTTCTCCTTCGGCAGCAGACTCTGCAAGGAGCGGTCCTATGCGGTCGAGAGTTGGTTGAGGGGGTTGCCTGGTTGCCGGGTTGGCTGGTTGGCTGGTTGCCTGGTTGCCTGGTTTCCTCGTTGCCTGCTTGCCCGGCTGCTGAGTTGCTCCGGGTTTGAAAGGCTCGGCAACTCGGCAACTCGGCAACTTGGCAACTCGGCAACTCCGGCAACTCAGAAACTCCGGCAACTCAGCACCTCCCCACCGCGCGACCTCGAATCCCCGCCGAAACTCCGCAACCGCACCACAGGCACCACACTTGCGGTACAAGACTCTTCCGCATGGCGTACTACCTTGGCGTCGATGGTGGCGCTTCGAAAACGGCAGCTCTGGTCACGGACGAAACCGGCCGTGCGCTCGGCTCCGGCGTGGCCGGACCTTCCAATCATCTCCGCGTCGGCATCGAGACGGCCGCGCGCAACATCGAGCGCGCCGTCAACAAGGCTCTCGTCACTGCGGATGTCGCCAGCCGCGAGATCGTCTGGACCTATTGCGGCATCGCCGGCGCCGATCATCCCGCGCATCGTCAGGAAGTCGTCGACTCGCTCAGCGTCTTCTTTCCGCGCGGCAATTTCACGGTCGATAACGATGCCCGCATCGCGCTCACGGGCGCGATCGGCTTCGGCGCCGGCATCGTCATCATCGCCGGCACCGGCTCGGTCGCGGTCGGCCGCAACGATGCCGGCGACGAGGCGCGGGTGGGTGGATGGGGGCCGATCGTTGGCGATGAAGGAAGCGGCTATGCGCTGGGCCGCGGAGGGCTGGCGGCGATTCTGCGGGAGTTTGATGGGCGAGGGCCGGCGACCGCGATGACCGAGTTGCTGCGCCGAGACTACAAAATGACACCCGCCGATCTGCCGCG
>DATAMS010000039.1:0-2291 GCA_036260495.1 Thermoanaerobaculia bacterium | reverse complement strand
GAAAAAAGGAGATTCATTTTGAAACAGACCGGAACAGTGAAGTGGTTCAACGCCGCGAAGGGCTTTGGATTCATCACCTCGGAGAAGGGCGAAGACGTCTTCGTTCATTTCTCCGCAATTCAGGGCAACGGCTTCCGTTCGCTCGCCGAGGGCGCGCAGGTCGAGTTCGAAGTCACGCAGGGCCCCAAGGGTCTGCAGGCTCAGAACGTCTTCGTCGTCTAAAACGAAAAACGGCATTACAACGAAAGGGCAGCCTGAACGGGCTGCCCTTTTTGTATTTCGAGGATCGTGGGCAGGCGGTTCGTGAGCGGTCTGCGCGCAACCGAGGAGGCCTGCGACTTCCTCATAATGTTGAATGTTCAATGTTGAGTGTTGCATGTTGAATGATGAAGGCACGCCATCTTCAGTGCACTCAACACTCAACATTCAACATCCAACATTCGGGTTTCAGCGTCCCCGCCCAGGACCAGGAATCATCGCGCCGCTCGACATCCGCCCGCTCACTCCCCTTCGTTCGGATCCACCACCGCCGCAGCCGTCAACTCCGCTGATGCCGCTGCGTACTCGGGCAGATCGCCCGGCGTTGCTTTGACGTACTTTGCGACGATGTCTTTCGTGCCGAAGACGCCGAGCTTCTCCATCAGGAACTCGAACTTGTCTTCGAGCTCGCGGATGATCGGATCTTTGGCGCTGGTGGCCATCTCCCACATGCGGCGCTTGAACGGGCCGAGCGCTTTTTTGCGCGTCGTGTAGACGAACTGCTCGTCGGTCTGATCGGGCTTGCGCTCGTCGAGACAGTTCGCGAAACAGAAATCGCGGATGCCGTCCTTGATTTCCTGCGGCAACGTCGGCGCGTCGAGGATCATGTTTTGAAATCCCGTCGCCAGATGGATCTCGACTGCCTCGGATTCAGGGAAGTGATTGAAGACTGACTCCGGCAGTGTCGATGCGCCGTGTTGCACGGAACCGGCCATGCCGTACTCCTCGCGGCAGATGTGCGTCGTTTCGCGGAGCACGTTGAAGTCGATCTTCGCCTGCGCGATGCTGCCGTCGGGCAACGGCACGCCGCCGTGCGAGGTGCCGGTCTGCACGGAGATTTTGCTGATGCCGGTGGTGTCGCCGAGGAGGCGTTTGAGTCCGTCGGCGTAGGCACGGACCTCTTCCGGATGCGTGTTGTACTTGCCGACCTCGCCGATCTCGCCGCCGACGGAAACCGTCACGCCTTTCGGCTCCCGCTCGCGGATGTACTTCGTCAGATGCGCGGTGCCTTCGTAGTTCGCGCGCTGCTGTTCGTCGCGCGTGGGGAAGTCGAGATTGACGAGTGTCGAGGTGTCGATGTCGATGTTGTAGAACTCCGCGGCCAGCGCTTCGTCGACGAGCGACTCCAGCGCCTTCATCTCGGCGGCTTGCCCTTCCGGCGTCGCCCATTTCTTCGCGCTGGCCTGGAAGTGATCCCCCTGAATGAACACCGGTCCTTCGAAACCCTCGGCCATCGCGGCGGCAAGCACACATGCGGCGTACTCAGCGGGACGCTGTTCGGTGTAACCGATCTCCGAGCGTGCAATCTCGAAGATGAACGCGCCAACGTCGTGGCGCATGGCAACGCGGAAGAGCGCGCGGGCGGCGTCATAGGTCAGCGCCCGAATGTTGAACGCCGGAACGGTGAAGCGACGCGCGATCTCGTTGCGGCCGAAAGCCATGTAGAGCGGATAGATCGATGAGGAGACTGCGCCGCGGCGGCGCGCTTCCATGTGGATGGTTCTGCGAGCAGCAGCCTTCGCATCGCCGTCGCCGAAGACAGCGGTGTGAACGAGCTGATCGGCATTGATGTCAGTCATCGGGGTCGCCTCCGGCGCGGACTTTAGCAAAAGTGGGAATGAGCGCATCGGAAAAGACGTCGCGAGGCGCGAGCGCAAGGCGGAACGTCCGGATGTTCAAGGTAAACTGTTGAGTGTTGAGTGTTGAATGATCGGAGAGTGCGTTCATTCAACACGCAACGCTCAACATGAAACATTCAACATTCTGATTCGTGCTCCGGGCGCGCTCAAGCTTCCTTAGTTTGAGAACCGGCCCCGTCTCCGCTCGCAAGGAACGTCCGAATCTGCTCGACGAGCGCCGTCACATCGAACGGCTTGAGCACTGCGCCGTTTGCGCGGATGCTCGCCAGCTCTGTCCGCGACACCGGCTCGCCGCTGAGAATGAGGATTGGGAGCCGCTCGAAGCCCGGCTCGTCGCGCAGGCTCTGGATGGTTTCGGCGCCGGTCATCCCCGGCATGTTCTTGTCGACCAGA
>DATAMS010000029.1:0-1655 GCA_036260495.1 Thermoanaerobaculia bacterium | reverse complement strand
CGCTTCCGCGACGGCGGCTCCGTTTGGGAAACGTTCGCGCGGATCTTTCTCCAGGCAGTGTTCGACGATGTCGCGCATACCGGCCGGCAGATTCTTCGCAGCATCGCGATCGAACGGCGCGTCGCGAAGCACCGAGGCGATGATCTCCATGTTGCTGTCGCGTTTGAACGGACGCTGTCCCTGCAGCATCTCGTATAGAACGCAACCGAATGAGAAGACGTCGGTCGCCGTCGTCAGTGGCCTGCCCGCGAGTTGCTCCGGCGATGTGTAGCCGATCGTTCCCATCAGGACGCCGGGCTCCGTCAGCGCGGCGGTCTGGATGGCGGTGTCGATGCCCGCGAATGTCTGCTGCATGCTGGCCAGGCCGAAGTCGAGAATCTTCACGCCGCCCGCGGATGTGAGGAAGACGTTTTCGGGCTTGAGATCGCGATGGATGATGCTCTTCGCGTGCGCGGCGGCGAGTCCGTCCGCGATGGCGTTGGCGATGCGCAGGATCTCGTTTTCCGGAAGCGGCGATTTCGACAAACGGGCGCGAAGCGTTTCTCCTTCGAGCAACTCCGTGACGACGTAATGCGTTTGCCCTTCGCTGCCCACGTCGAACAGCGCGACGATATTCGGATGCGAAAGCGCTGCGACGGCGCGGGCCTCGCGCTGAAACCGCGCGAGCGACGACGGATCGTCAGCGAGGTGCGAGGAGAGAACTTTGACGGCGACATCGCGTCCGAGGCGCGTGTCGGCGGCGCGGTAGACCTCGCCCATTCCACCGCGGCCGATCAACTCGCCGATCTCGTAAGGTCCGAGCCGCGTACCGCCCGGAATTGTCATGCGGGGAGTATGGACGAGATCGGGGATGGGAGGGTGTGGCGAACAACGCATTCACGCGAAGACGCGAAGGCGCGAAGAAAAGCTCCGTGATCTCCGCGTCTCCGCATGACACGTTTCTATCTTTCAAAAGACGCAGCGAGCTAGCCGCCACCTTTACGTTTGGGAACTGCCGGCCCCGCATCGCTCCACGCTTTGAGTGTGGCTTTGTCCGCGTCGGTGAGCTTTCCGCTGGGGTGGAGCGGCTTGTAGAACCAGAGCGGCATGTCGCCTGATCCGACTTCCTCCCAGATTCCTTTGCGGCGCCGGTTCTGGCGATCCTGCGGCATCTGCTGCCAGGCGCTGAAGTTCATCGCGCGCCGGCCTCCCATCACATCGCGATAAAGCAGCCATGAAACGGGGGCGATGCGGCTGTACCAGGGCCAGATGGTTTCGTTGGAATGGCAGTCGTAGCAGCTCTTGCGCAGCACCGCTTTCACTTCCGGCGGCGCGACGATCTCGCCAGTCACAGGCGGATTCGTTTTCGCGACAGGAATGAGCTGAATGAAGACGAAGGCCGCCAGCAGACCGAGGAGGATCTTGGTGCGCGTTTTCATGCGGGAAGGTTAATGCCTCTCGCGTGCCGGAAAAATCAGAGATCAGGAGATCAGCGATCAGCGACAAGGCAGATAGCCCCTGATCTCTTGTCTCTGATCTCTGCCTCTCCTATTTCGGCTTCACTGGCGGCGGCGCAACTGCTGCCGGCGCCGTCGCGTTCGGCTTCGGCGACACGACCAAGCCTTCCTGCATGTAGCCCGGAGGTGCGGGATTGAAGGCCATGCTTTGGCGCGCGT
>DATAMS010000650.1:0-14688 GCA_036260495.1 Thermoanaerobaculia bacterium | reverse complement strand
GAGACGACTGGTGGCGTTCGCATCATTGCTCAGACTGATACCGGTCGAGTGATTTACCGGGTGATTGAATGCACCGATCCTTCTCTCAGCAAGTCAGAGTGTCACGCGCGCGAGCAACGGCTACTCGATAGGCGGATACGGGATAAATGGGTTGACGCCGCAATGAAACGTTATGGCGTCGCGCCGACGTCAGAAGAAGAAGCAATAATACAGCGACAACTTGTCGCCGAGGCACCCCACTTCGCCGAGGCCGGCGCACATTTCCATGCGCTTGCAGTCGCCGCGCTGGAAATTCGCCGCGGCAAAGACCGAGCGGAGTTATTGCCGGAGCTGGCGAAGCAGGGAATCACGACCACGGAGCTCGATTGGGAAGTGGCTCATCTTATAACGGTCGCGGAGGCGGAAAGGGCCGCTGCCATCGATTATGTTGCCGATAACGAAAGGTCGTCGCGCGCTTACCACACCCGGCAGTTTGCTCTACAACACTTGCGAACTATCGTCATGAAGCGTTCCGTCAGCGAACGAAAGTCGTTCGAAGCAGCCGAGGAGGAACTGTGGTCAGAGATGGCGGAAGCGATCCACACACGAATTATCGATCCTGCATTCCAGATGCCGGATAAGAAAGGGATTCTGGTAAACCAATGAATAGACCTCTCACCTGGACTCTGTTGACCTTCCTTTTGTCCTCGATGAGTTCCCACGGAGCTACCTCAACGGGAATCTCGAAAGCCCTCGTAACTCCCGCCATCTCGGCTGACGCTCAGCTTGCGCAAGCGTCAAGGCTCTGGCAACAAATGGAGCGGACGCCGCTGCCGGAAAAGTTGGACCTTGTCGCGCAGACCTTTGGCAATCTGGCTCTCGTACGCAGACAATGGCCGAACAACAAGCGTGCTGTGGTGAGAAGCGGAATCATGCAAGCCGATCTCGCTGCGGAGCTTGGAGCGCTGCCCATGGCGCTCGACGCTCTTCTGGAGGCTCTGCCGTCTGCAAGCAAGACAGACCAGGAACCGGCCGTGGAATGGCGGCTCGGAAAAGCGTACGATGAGTCGGGTAATCCGGCCGAGGCCGAAAAGCACTTCCTCAACGCCGAGCGAACGATGCGTTCGTCGCATCTCAATCGAATTGAGTCGCAGAATATCCTCAACACCTCCGGACTGTTTTATTCAAGGCAGGGAAAGCCAGAGGAGGCAATTCGCCGCTTTCATGAGGAGCAATTGCTGCCGGGTCAGGACGCAGTTGGAAAAGCCGTCCTTCAGCTATCCGTGGTAAAGGAAGCCGTCAAATTGAGCAAGGAAGAGTCAGCGAAAGAACTCGCCGCTCTCGATTCTCTTATCGATCAGGCCCAGCGCACAAACCTCGGTCACGACGACGCGGCTTTAATTGGTGACCTGCAGAAGCACGCGAAACATATTCACGATAAGACCAAGCAATAAGATATCTTCAGGCCGACCATGCGCGTAGTGGCCATCGTGCTCGCGGCCGGCTCATCGACGCGCCTCGGGCGGCCGAAGCAGTCCATCGTGCTCGATGGCGAAACGCTCTTGGAGCGCGCCGAGCGAGTGGCGCGCTCCGTCGCGGATGAAGTCATCGTCGTCACTCAGCAGCTCAATCCCGATGCAGCCGAGGGGATCGCTTCGTCGATTCGAACGGGGGTGAGGCTCGCGGGCGATGACGCGCGCATCATCATCACGCTTTGCGATCAGCCCCTCATTACCGCGGAGCATCTACGCGCACTTCTCGATGTCGACGCGCCGATCGCCGCTACCGGTTATGCCGGCACCGCTGGCGTGCCTGCTGTCTTTGCGCCGTCGCTGGTTCCCGAGCTGCTGGCCCTGCGCGGCGACCGCGGCGCGCGCGCCGTCATCGAGGCTCATCGCGACATCGCCAGAGTGGTTCCCTTTGAAGATGCGGCCGTCGATATCGATCGGGAAGATGACGTCCGCGAGCTGTTGCAGCGCCATTGATGATATTCAGCCGTAATGCTGAATATCTCTTGACACATTCAGCCGGGCCGCTGAATAATCGTCGAAGTCGTGGCGAAGCGTGATTCGAAATCCAGGCTCGATGCGTATGAGGTCATCTTCACAGCCCTCGCCCACCCTGCCCGGCGTCGCGTTCTCCTCACGATCCATTTCAACGGCGGATCGATGACCGCGGGCGAAATTGCGGCGGTATTCGAGCACGCCTGGCAGACCACGACGCGGCATCTTCAGGTTCTCGAAGCAGCAGGGTTACTCAGTCACGAAAAACAGGGGCGGATGCGCGTGTACACGATCGAACGAAAACGATTGGAGCTGGTGAAGGACTGGCTGGCGTGGTTTTCCCGAAAACCGTAGCAATCAACGAGGAGGATGGATCGATGCCTGCGAACGACAATTCTGCAATGCAGTCCGATGTGCCGGAGCTGTTTCGAATCAACGTGGAGGTCGGCGGCCTCGATGCAGCCGTCGCGTTCTATTCAACGTTGTTCAACGTGCAAGGGCGCAGGCAGGCGGGATCGCGCTGCTACTTTGAGTGCGGCGCCGTGACGCTCTCCGTGCTTGATGTGTCGTCGGTGGGAACGCCGCATCCCGCCGCGAAGGCACTCTACTTCACGGTCAAGAATCTCGACGCCGCATTCGAGCGCGCCAAATCCCTCGGCTGCCTCTCCCGCGAAAATGTCCACGACGCACCCGGCGGCGGGATCGTCGTCCGGCCGTGGGGCGAGCGTTCGTTCTATGCCGAAGACCCCTGGAAGAACCCGCTCTGTTTCGTCGAAGAAGGAACGGTCTACCGCGGTTAGGGTCATTGGTGTAGCGTTTCAATCATGATCGACGCCAGCTCTGCGCAAGCCTTCGCCATTGCCAAGTTTCGTGCGATGCACGAATCGGGATGCTTTGTTCTGCCGAATCCGTGGGACGTTGGAACGGCCCTTTATCTTCAGCATCTCGGATTCGAAGCGCTGGCGACGACGTCGGCTGGCGTCGCGTTCAGCCGGGGATTGCCGGACACCGTGGCGGCGATTCCTTGCGAGATGATGCTCGATCACATTCGCGACGTCGTCGCCGCCACGCCACTGCCGGTGAATGCCGACTTTCAGAATGGGTTCGCGGACGAACCGGATGGCCTGGCCAGCAACGTCGCGCTTTGCATCGCGACAGGCGTGGCCGGCCTGTCGATCGAGGATGCCGCCGGCGGACGCAGCTCCGCGCTCTACGATTTTCCCTTGGCGGTCGAGCGCGTTCGGGCGGCGCGTGCGGCCATCGACGCGTCGGGACTTCCCGTCGTTCTCACGGCTCGCTGCGAAGCGTGGCTCGTCGGTGAGCCGGATGCCGCGCGTGTCGCACGCGAACGGCTCATCGCCTTCGCCGAGGCAGGCGCTGATTGCCTCTATGCGCCGGGCGTACGCGATCCGCAGGAAATTGCGGCGATCGTGAAGGCGGTCGCTCCGAAACCGGTGAATGTGTTGGTCTCATCGCCCAGTCCCGACCTCACCGTTGCGCGCCTCACCGGCCTCGGCGTCCGCCGCATCTCCGTCGGTTCCGCGCTGGCGCGCGTGGCGTGGGGCGCGTTCATCCGCGCGGCGCGGAGCATCGCCACAACGGGGACATTCGACTCCCTCGCTGATGCCACGCCGTTTGCCGAGCTGAACGAGCTCATGTCCGGGCATCCTCGATGAGCTCAATCGTGGCCGTGCTCTTGCACATCGAGCAAGCACTCTGGCCAGACAAAACAGCAGTTTCAGCAGCTACGCATTGACGTTCGTTCTCGGCGCCCTCAGCGGCGCGGCGGTCGCCCTTCTCTACGCGCCAATGACCGGGAAACGAATGCAGAGGAAGGTCGCCGACGTGACCGAGAAGGTACGAGACGTGGTCGAAGATTCGGTCGACAACGTGCAGAACATCCTTCGCAAAGTCGCGAACGCGTAAACCGGAAGTCGCGGTGCCTCGGAGTCGTTCGCCCGAGGCACCGCGGTGTCTGAACGCGTTACGGAGACGTCGACGGCGCGGCGATGTTCGAGGCCGGTTTGTGCGTCTGTGCTTCCTTCAGAAAATCGTGGATGTAGCCAGCGAGGAACGTGACGAAGCGCGGCGTGTAGATGTCGCTGTGCGCGGGAACGATGGAGGCTGACACGCGCGCGACGATGAATGGCGCGTGCTCGTCCCAGGCGGCGCCCTTGTTTCGCAACCGAAGCGAAACCCTTTCGTTCGTACCCGTCTTCACAGAACCACGACCCTCCGCGACGAACGTCATCTTGTCGCTGAGCGCTTCCTCGAGGGTCCTCGGTACCGGGTACTCACACTCGCACGTGCTGAAGTCGCCGTCGTTCGGGTGAAGGTCGCAACGCTTGATGTCTTCGGGAGAGGCATTGTAAGTCGTCACCTTGTCGTCTGGCTTCGGGTGGATCTCCGCTCCGCTGTCGTCCGTGAGCACCAGGTTATGCGTGGTTGTCGGATCGTAGTGCCCTTGTCCGATGATGTCTTCCGCGCCGCGATACCTCCAGGGATGGAGGAGGAAATAGAGCGTGCGGCCTGCCGGAAACGCGACACCGACCGCGCTGTCGCCTTCCGAGGCAGCCGTGAGCAGCACCGGAAGCTGATCGTTGCGGTAGTGGCTCTTTCCGTTCTGCAGATCTTCGGCAAAGATCTCGTAACGCCGGGCCTCAAAGGCGGGATTCAGTAAAACGACGAGGTCACCGATTCCGGGCCGGATCGGCAGAGGCTGACCATCTTCGGCTGGCCGGCCGACGACGTGGTTGGTCACCAGGTTGCCATGCTCGTCCTTCGCCCTCGCTTTTAACTCGCGGACCAGCGTCGCTTCGACCGCGGAGTAGACGAGCGCGCCGCCGAAGCTGTGGCCGACTGTCACCATCGTCACCGGATGCGGCTGCGCGTCCGTGTGGTATTTGTCGTTGAGATTCTTGTAGTGCTCGTTGAGTTTTTGGAGCAGCTCACGTCCGCCCTCGTGCCCGATGTGGTGCGCGGTGTTTTTACGCTCGTAAAACGACAGGGCTGAAACGAACGAGGTTCTCGGCGTCTTTCCCTTGATCGAATCGCCCCGCCAGCCGATGTAAACGCCGTACACCGGCCTCGCCTCGGAAATGCTGAGTGCGTAGAGTACTTTGCGAAAGCAGGCGATGTTGTTGTCGCAGACTTTCGGCCGGTGATGCCAGCCGTGTACGAAGGTGACGAGTACCAGCCCGCCGTTCATGCCTGCCACCCGGTCGATATCGGCCAGGACCTGCGCTTCCTGGTCATCATCCTTGACGTGGCCATCGTCGCTCAGCTCGATCGTCCCCACCGAGAACTGGCCGCCGCGGTCGTTCTTGAAGTATTCGATCGACTGCTTACGAAGCACCGGGTCCGCGCAACCGAGTTTGATGCCTTTATCGTCGAAGAGGTCGGCGCGCGTTTCCAGTTGCTTGAGCTCGATCGCGGGGATCGGTGTCTGCGTATCGCGCAATTGGTTGGTGCTTGTGAAGGTGCACGAGAAGAGAAGAGACAGCCCAAGCAATGCCGGTGCAAATTTCATGAGTCATCTCCTTTTGTATGTGTGAGCCGAATCGTATCGCAACTTCACGTGAAATCATTCGAAAGCGAATCGCAAGCGAGGCACGGGAAGCGCTCCCGTGCCTCGGCGAGAAACTTACTTCTTCGTGGCGGGTGCCCCGGCGACTTTGCTGAAGGGCGGGTTCTTGAACAGGTTCTTGAAGGACGTGTGTGCGTTAACAGCCGCGGTTGCTGCCGGCGGGTTGTAGGCGTTGAGGAGCACAAATGTGAAGATCTGGTTCGTTGCTGTGACTGGCGAGGGAGCGCCATTGCCGCCGGCACCGCCATGACAATCCATGCAGGTGTGGTTCTGGAAATAGCTCTCGATCGCCGTGTTGGCGAAGATCGGCGTGTTCACCTGATTGGTGGTGTCGTAGATCGGCGGGAACGTCGCGCAGCCGGACGCCCCATTGGGACAAGGATTCAGCGTGTTCACCATCTCGTAGTACTGCCAGACCGTGCCCGCCAGCTTGCCCTGCCATAAGGTGTTGGCCTGCTGCACATTCGATGGAATCGGCGTAACCTCGCAAAGATTGTTGGGCTTGTTGGTATTGTTCCACGGAATGTTGCCGGTGGCCGCGGGAGGGCCGACGTTGTATGCACTCGTGCAGTTCCCGTTGGGCGTGCCCGGCGCAGCGAGTGTGGCCGGGATTCCCGCGGGCGGCGTCGTGTTATCGACCTGCTCGAAACTGGCCCAGAACCAGGTGCCGCCAGTGGAAGGCGTCAGACGCAGAATGTGCAATCCGATCAAACCAAAAAGCGCCGGACCCTGACAGGTTTTCCCATCGGGCTGTAAGAAATATCCCCATTGTGTGTAATAGCGGGGAATGACCGCTTTGTCGCTGGCCGGATCCAGCACGCGCCACGCGGCCTTGACCTCCAACGCGCCGTATTGCGCATACGGCGGATTCGGCGGAAGCGTGGTCTCCTGGCCAGTCCTTGGGAACGGCTGCAATTGACCGGCACTCTTATATGCGGCGGCCTGATTGGCGCCGACGTAGTAGGCGTTCTGGTGGATGTAGTTGTATTCCGACTGATTGATCTTCATGTCGGTGAGCGTGTACCAGCCCTTTTGATCGACGAGAGGATTGTTCGTGGCCTGATTGATGTAGTCGCGGACGATGGTGGCGTTCGGGAACGACGATCCATCGATGAACATCGGCTGGAATCCCGGTGCAATAGGATTGCTCCCGATCGGCGTGCAGCCGCTGGGAATCGTGACCGCCTGCGTGTAGGACGCTCCCGGATCGGCGCCATTGTTCAACATCACTGTGGAGACGTCTCGATAGGTGCTCCAGACCGTCGGCACGAACGCGCCATTGGTGGCCGTCGCGCCGACCGTTGCAGTGGTATCAGGCTGGCCATTGACGCCGCCCGAGGTGGGCGAAAGCGCCGGCCAACTGAGCGCGATGAAGGTCTGCCAGCCGAGGTCGAGATAGTTGGCCTGGGGAGGATTCGGAGGCGGCGTGGGATTGACGTCGACGGGAACCTGCCACGCGGTCGGCGGGACCGAAACCTGCGGCTTAACAGCAGCAGGTGCCGGCGTGGCCGAGGACGAGGACGTTGCAGGGAGCGGCTCTTCCTTGCCGCAACTGAGGATGGTCATCGTGAGTGCGATGGTCAAGGGGGCGATTCGTTTGAGAATTGCTCGTACGTTCATTCGACTCCTCCGTAGTAGGAGTGTCGCACGAGAGGCCGTTCCCTACCCCGTTTTTGCCGCGGTCCAGACGGGGACCTGCCACAGCGCATATCCGCGGGGATCGCGCACACAATCGATCATCTCGCGCCAGCGCTGATCGATCTCTTCGCGTGACGCGCCCGAGTGCTCGGCCAGCGCATCGGTATAGCCGTCGCGCCACGCTTCCCAGATGCGGGCGAAGATCTCGCGCTCGACGCGAAGCGTGTCGACGACGATGTAGTCAGCGGCGATATCGATCATGCCGAGGTCGTGGAGGAGCGTGAAGGTCTTGCGGCCGACGTGCAGATCGCTGCCGAAACCGGCGCTCATTCGCGGCGGGAAGCGTTGCCAGAATCCGTCGGAATCGAGATTCGTCGGATGGCAGAGGAGCATGCCGTAGTCTTCGGCGATGAGGTGAACGCGGCCGCCGGGACGCAGGACGCGCTTGATCTCCGCGAGTACTTTCGCAGCATCGGGCACCGCCTGAAGAACATGACGGCAGACGACGAAGTCGAAGCTCGCTTCGTCGTAAGGCAGCGCCATCGCGTCGGCGATCTCGAAGCGAACGCGGTCACCGAACGGGGCGCAGCGGACGCGGGCTCGATCGAGGTGAGGCTCTTCGAGATCGGCGCCGGTGAACGTCGCCAGCGGAAAGAGTTCCGCGAGCCGTGCGGTGATCTCGCCGGTGCCGCATCCGAGGTCGAGGACGGCGGCATCACCGATCGGATGGCGCATCACGATCGGTTCTTCCTGCGGCCAGATCGCCTCGGCTTGCGCGGCGAGGTTGCGCACCATCGAGTCGTCGGCCATTTCCTTTGCTTGCGGGCTGCTGGAGGTCATTGGTCGGATTTTATGTGAGGTTGGGGGACTTGGGCGCATGAGTCCACGGCCCCTCATCCGGCCTTCGGCCACCTTCTCCCCACAAAATGCGTGGGGAGAAGGCGCTCGATGGATGGGCGTCGTTAGGCGCGAGACTTGAGGAGATCTTTTCTGATCTCTTGTCTCTGATCCCTTGTCTCTGATCTCTGCGAGCGAGTCGCGGTGAGTCGCCGTAAACGTTAGACTCCCACCATGATTGGCTACCTCGAAGGCACTCTCAAGCAACTCGACGCCACGCGCGCGCTCGTGCTTGCGGGAGGCGTCGGATACGAGATTCACATTTCGCTGCAGACGTATTACAAACTCGAAGGACAGAAGTCAGTGGCGCTCGAGATTTTCACGCATGTCCGCGAAGACGCGCTCTCGCTCTACGGCTTTTCGAGCGGCGAAGAGAAGTTCGCGTTCGAGAAACTGATCTCGATCTCGGGAATCGGCCCAACGCTGGCGCAGAAGATTCTGTCGGGCATCGATCCTCCTGACCTTGCCGAGGCGGTGGCACGCGGCGACGTGAGAAAGCTGTCGTCGATTCCTGGCGTGGGCAAGAAAACCGCCGACCGCATCGTGCTCGAGCTGCGCGACAAGTTTCTCCTGCCCGAATCGAAACGTGAAGACCTGCCATCCTCTGCGCGCCTTTCCGTCGACGACGACGTTCACTCCGCGCTCATCAACCTCGGCTACAGGCCGAAGGACGCCGAGGGGGCGCTGGACGTCGCGCGCAAACAGCTCGGCAACGAAGCCGAGCTGTCCGCGTTGCTCAAGGCGGCATTGCGGCAACTCACACGGTCGTGACGACAGGCGTGCGCCGGCGCAGCGCGTTGTCCAAACTCCAGATCCCCGCGCCGTGCGCGGCAACGAAGAGCCAAAGGAAGCAGTAGACGACCGCCAGCTCGCCTTGGTTCTGAATCGGCCAGAAGGCGTTGTGCGCGTGGACCGTGAAGTAAGCAACCGCCATCTCGCCGCTGGCCAGGAACGCCGCGATGCCGGTGAAGAGGCCTACCGCAATCAAGAGTCCACAGACGAGCTCGATGATACCGGCCATCATCATCAGCGGTGGCATCCCACCGCCTCCGCCTGCGCCACTCTGCGGCGGAAACTGCAACAGCTTCTGCGATCCATGCATCGCGAACATGAGGCCGGTCACGATGCGAAGAATCGCGAAAGTCTGCGCACTGAATCGTCCGATAAGCTCAGCCATAACTGCACCTCCGATTCGGTGTGTTCATGGTCCGGGCCAACCGGGCGCGACGATTGCTCATTGAAACCGCGGAGGAGACCTCGATGAAGATCGCCAGAATCGTGGCAACCGCTTTTATGTTGACAATCGTTGCTTGCAACCGCGAGCCGGCCAACAAGACGGTCGTCACGGAAAGTGCCACCTCAACGACCGGAACCACGGCCACCGAGACGGGCGGAGGCAGACCGATTGCGACGACCGGCGGAGACACACGGCCGCGCGTAACGACTACATCGACGACAACGTCTTCAACTACGACATCAACGACATCCGAATCGACGACGACTCACTGACACCCCACCTCGCCATGGCTGCGAAATACCAACGACACCTTCCGATCCTTCTGCTGCTCCTTTGCTTCACCCGTCCCGCGTCCGCTCTCGACGTAACGAGTGCCGGGCTCCTCAATCATGCCTGGCCGAATGTGGCCTCGACGCGCGTGAGCGATATCGGACGCGGCATCGGCGTCGTCTTCAGCCCCGATCTTTCTGTCGACGACAACTGCCGCTTCTATCAGTCCCTTGGATTTGCCTGCTTCCAGGCCGCCGACTGGGAGAAGGTCCTCGACGACGTTCATCGCTACAACGTTCTCTATCCCGAGCGCCGCATCTTCACGCTGGTGCTGGAGACGCACGGCACCAACGGCAACGGCCTCAAGCTGCAGGGGAGTTACGATCCCAATGCAGACCGGTCCTACATTTCTGCGGGCGCGCTGCAACAGAAGCTCGAGCCCGAGGGAATCTACTACGTCATCATCAGCGCGTGTAATTCGGGCCGGCTGCTGCGTCCGTCGATCTACAACCAACTCGATCCGAATAATGGCGACAAGCTTTTCCTGCCGGCGACGAAAGGGATCGTCAACGCCTCCCTCGATTTCGTGGCCTCGCGCAGTGCGGTCACGATCATCACGCCGCAGTCGAGCCACATCGAGACGACCGTTGTCGGCAAGGTGGGCGAGCTCTCCCCTGCCTCACGCCGCGCCATCACGGAATCTTCGCGAACCCTCGGCATCGTTCCGCCGAAAGAGTTCGCGGTCTCCGACATGATGGTGGCGATGCTGACTCGCGATCCGCAACTTCAACTGGAGTCGGGGACGTACGTCGATGAGCTGTCGCGCGACACGGCGCCAGTCGACCGAAGCGAGCAGTTGTTCAAGAAGTTCGTCCGCTTCGTCAACCGCGTGGCTGCGAAACAGTACCCACCGAAAACGGCGAAGAAATCCGTCGCGCAAAAGAAGCCTGTGGCGCATAAGCCCGCCAAGAAACCCTCCTCCAAAACTCCAGCACGGCATTAGTTCTTTCTGGAGCGCTTCATGCACAAACGCACGCCGAGGAGATAACGCGATGAAGAAACTGAGTCTCGTACTGTTTTGCCTCGCGATGGCATTTGTCAGCGTCGCATGCCACAAAGAGGACACCTACAACAGCGCCACCGACACCTCGGCGACCAGTGCTACTGCCACAGACACCTACGCGTCGACGACCTCGACGACGGCCACTGACACCTCGGCGACAACCACTACCGCGACGAGCACGGCGGCAAGCACGCTCGGCCCCGACGACACCACATTCGTGAATAAGGCTGCCCAGGGCGGCATGGCCGAAGTCTCACTAGGACAACTGGCATCGTCGAAAGCGACCAACGCCGACGTGAAGGCATTCGGCGACCGCATGGTCACCGATCACACGCGCTTGAACGACGAACTGAAGCAGTTCGCGCAAAGCAAGGGCGTCACGCTTCCGGCCGACGTCGACAAGGAGAGCAAAGACACCGCCGACAAACTCTCCAAAGCCAGCGGCAAGGAGTTCGACAAGGCCTACATCGACGACATGGTCAAGGACCACGAAAAGGACATCAAGGAGTTCGAGAAGCAGTCAAAAGACGCGAAAGACGCTGACCTGAAAGCGTGGGTGACCAAGTCGCTGCCGACGCTGCAGGATCACCTGAAGATGGCGAAAGAGACGAAGGCGAAGTTGAAGTAAACAGTCTTCCATCGAACGCAAACGCGCCGGTGCGAGCCGGCGCGTTTTTCTTTTTGGGGCTTCACTCCGGACCGAACGAGAGGCACGTCAATGACAAGCCGGTGTTGCGTGAGTCGAGCGCGCCATCAATAGAAAGCTCGAGCAAGTTCGATGCGCCGTTCGGTGCTGGCGTGACGTGGTACTCGTGATCGTTGTCGTCCGGCTGCGCGGCGAAGCGATCGAGCACGCGACCGTTGAGGGAAATCGTGACCATCCCGTGGCTGACGAGAATTGAGCCGGGAACGTGAAACTGAATCCGCAGGATCGACTCGCCGATCGATCCCGGAAGTCCAATTGCGCCGTGTGACGACATCGACCGAAGCTGCAAGGCCGCGTGCTGTTCCGGCGCAGACCAGCCGGCAAGGAACTGCGCCGAATTGCGCGCGGGCAAGAATCCAACGTCGAAGTAGTGACGGCGGGCGATGTTCCAGAGATGGTCGCGCTCGCGATGAAAAACAAAGCCGTCGCGATCCCGCTCGTCAGTTTCCGCAAGGACCCATGGCTGCCGGCCATCGAGTGCAATCGGCATGGCACGCTTGTCGAGAACGTGGACGTACGGTTGATTGGGCAGCAGGTATTGGAAGAATGGATCCATGTCGCGCGCCACGAATAGCTGCTGCGATCTTGCGTCGAGATGATCCCTCACCGCTTCCACTGCCAGCACGGACGGCGCGATGGTGTTTCGCACGGCCGCGAGCGCGGGCAGCGTCCAGCCAAAGAATGAGGCGATGAGCGTTGCGCCAACCCACGCTTCGATTCGTGGCCATCTTCGCGTCACGCGCGCGATGCCATCAGCCGCGAGAATCGCGAAGAGCGGGCAGTAGCCGATCGAGAATCGATTGATGCTGTAGCGATCGAGCATCAGCCACGCGACCAGAGCGAAGGGACCGAACGTCAAGACCAGCCAGCCGATGGCGCGATCGCGTGCGCCGATGGCGGCGATGAGGGAGATGGCGACGAAGATCGACGTCAGAAAGCTGAGCGCCAGCGACTGGTATTGCTTGATGAAGAAACGGTCGAAGAGCCGCCAGAGCGCGGGGCGCGCTTCGCTTCGGAAGGAGTCGACGCGCGTGATGTACTGGCCGTGCTCTTTGGCCGCATCGAAATACGGTTTGTAGCCGCCCGTCGCAGCGATCGCGCCTCCGAAAGCCACGCCCAGCGTAATGGCGCCGATGAGCGCAGCGAAAACGACATCGCGCCAAGCGACGCGAGCGCGATACCAGGTGGCCAGCAAACCGGGCGCGAGCCCGATCACGAAGTTCTGAGGACGGATTCCGGCCGCAAGCGCGAGAAGAGCAGCGCCGATCAAATAGGCGTTGGCGTCGCGGCATCCACGAAATAGAAACGCGACCGCGAATACGACCAGCACGAGCGACGGAATGTCACTGAAGGCACCGCCGCCGAAGAAGCAGACATTCGGGAAGAAGGCACAAAGCGCCGCCGCGACCGCCGCGGTAACGAATCGAAATCGCAGCTCGCGAGCCAGAAAAAAGATGGCCGGGAAGACCAGTATCCCAGCGATGAGGTTGACCGCCTGCAGCGCGCGGAAGTCATTCGGAATGATCGCCCGCACGATGCGCCCGAGGGCGATGTAGACGGGGAAGCCGGGTGGGTGCGGATGATGAACGGTGATGTCGAAAGAGCGCATGCCGAGGCAGAAGAGCGCCTCGTCCCAGTCCCATAGCGAGCGGGCCATGGCAAGAAACCGCGTCGCCGCGCACACGATCGCAACGCACCAGAACGCGATGCGCTGGCGCTGCGTCAATGCAGGGAGTGGTTGGGTGAGGTCCATCGCTGCGTTGCTGGGTTGCTACGTTGCAGGGTTCCTCGGTCTAGGGGGTCCCGCCGTTTCGCGGTCGCGGGCGAATGCGTTTCCGCGAGACGTCGAAACCAGGCAACCTTGCAACTAAGCAACCCAACAACCTCACCGATAGAACTTCCCATCCCGCTCGGCCAGCTTTCGCAGCGCCGCCGTGGCCAGAAATCGCTTGCCGTGCTTTTGCGCGAGGTCGTCGAGGCGGGCCAGGATGTACGGCAAGCCGAGTTTATCGGCGTAGCGCAGCAGGCCTCCGCGGAAGGGCGGGAAGCCGGTGCCCATGATCATGGCCAGGTCGAGCTCGGCCGGCGAGGCGACGATTTTCTCGTCGAGAATCATCGCCGCCTCGTTGACCATGGCGAAGATCATTCGTTCCACGACCGCAGGCGCATCGGCGGGATGCGTGCTGCGGATGCCCAGCAGTTTGTAAACCGACGCGTCGGGGCCAAGCCGCTTGCCTCCCTCGTAAAGATAAAGGCCTTTGCCGTTTTTCTTGCCGTATCGGCCGTCCGTGTAAAGTGCGTCGACGACGTGCGACGGCTCCATTCGCGCGCCGAATGCCGCGCTGAGGATCTTCGCGACTTTGGCGGCGACATCGATTCCCACCTCGTCGAGTAGCGCCATCGGTCCCATCGGCATGCCGAAATCGACCATCGCTTTGTCGAGCGATTCGATCGTGTTCCCTTCTTCGAGCAGAAAGCCGGCCTCGTTCATGTAGGGCCCGAGGATGCGATTGACGACGAAACCGGGACCGTCGTTGCAGTAGACGACGGTCTTGCCGAGCTTGCGCGCGAAGTTGGCGACGGTGGCCATGGCCACATCCGACGTCTTCGCGCCGCGAATGACCTCGACCAGCGGCATGCGGTCGACGGGATTGAAAAAGTGCATCCCGGCGACGTTCTCGGGCTTCGCAGCCTGCGAGGCAATGTCGGTGATCGGAATCGTCGACGTGTTCGTGGCAAAGATGGCGCCGGGCTTGGCGATCGCTTCGAACTCGCTGAGGACCTGCCGCTTGATCTCGACATTCTCGACGACCGCTTCGATGACGAGATCGCAGCGCTCGAAGCCGCTCCAATCGATCGCCGACGTGATGCGGGCCAGCTTGCGCTGCATTTCTCCACGCTTCATGCGGCGGAGATCGACTTTCTTTTTCCAGATCCGCGCGGCCGCTTTCATCCCACCGGCGATCGCTTTCCAGTTGATGTCGCGCATGCGGACGGAGGCGTCGGTCTTGTCGGCGATGAGTTGGGCGATGCCGCCGCCCATGATGCCTGCGCCGAGGACGCCGGCGTCGCGGACGTCGAGCGGAGCGGCGGCGATCCGTTCCTTCTTCGAATCTTCCATGAGGAAGAAGAGACGGATGAGATTCTGGGCGACGTCAGAGCCGGCTGTTGATCCAACGATCAGTGGAACGACTTCATCGACTTCGCGAGCGAGTCCCCGTTCGATGCCGGAGGACATACCGTAGTCCATCACCTCGATCGCTTTGAGCGGCGCGGGATAGTGACCATGCGTTTGCGACAAAACGGCTT
>DATAMS010000649.1:0-8323 GCA_036260495.1 Thermoanaerobaculia bacterium | reverse complement strand
GATAGACGATTCCCTCCCAATCTTTGTAGCTCCATCCTGCGGGTCCGATGCGGATTTGATGTTCCATGTTGACGGTGAAATTGATGGTCAATACGTTGACGAACTTATTTTGAGCAACCCGTAATTCGTTGCCAGCGTTAGGCATCTATGCTAAAAGGCGGCCTAACGAATCCAGCAAAAAACTCATCCTCAGGACTGCGACAAAGCGTTCCCGGGGTACCGCTGTATTCGCTACCGAAGGGAGGCTGGTCGACCTAACCGATTCGCTTGTGGAGCACAAAAGCGGGGAGACGGTCGCGGCACCCCGCACACATTCTGCGCTGCGGCATCACCATCTGATCGTAGATTCAAAGGAACAATTTTAGGAGATCAAGGTTCATGGATACATTCAACGATAAGTCTCTCAACTGCGCCGACTGTGGACAGGAATTCGTGTTCAGCAAGAATGAGCAGGCGTTCTATTCGGAGCGCGGCTTCACGAACGAGCCGAAGCGCTGCAAGAACTGCCGCGACAAACGGAAGACGGCGCGCGATGGAAACGGCGGCGGCGGTGGCCGTGAACGTTCGATGGTGAGTGTGACATGCGATAGCTGCGGAGTGGGAACGGAAGTGCCGTTCACGCCGGTCAGCGGCAAACCAGTGTATTGCCGCGATTGCTACAACCAGCGCCGCACGGGCGCCCGCTCCTCGAGCTGGGCGTAAGTTTTTCAGAGCGATCAATCCAACGGCGGGTCTTCGGGCCCGCCGTTTTGTGTTTGCGGTAGCGGGGTTTTGTGGTCGCGCGGTGTCGCGAAGCCGGTGGGTGGCCGGGTTGCCGGGATTGCCGGGTTGTAAGGTTGCGAGGTTACTGTGTTGCCGGGTTGCCATGTTGCTCAGGTTGCCAGGTTGCTGAGTTTAGAAGTGGTGAGATTGCCTCGTCGGGCAAATCCAAAAATCGCAGCACGCGCACCTCACGATCCACCGGCGCAGCAATCTGGCAACATGGCAACCTGGCAACTCGACAACCCAGCAACTCGACAACCCAGCAACTCGACAACCCATCAACTCGACAACCCATCAACTCGACAACCCAGCAACTCAGCAACCCCCCCGAGACCCGCGAACCCCGCAACCTCGCATACAATCCCGCGCGCTTGACCCGGCCTCTTCTCAAACCCGTCCGCAACATCCTCGATCTCGTCGGCAACACGCCGATGCTCCAGCTCACGAACATCCCCACGGCCGCGATGGCGGACCTCTTCGTGAAGCTCGAGTTCCTCAGTCCTGGCTTCTCCGTCAAAGACCGCATCGGCGTCGGGATGATCGAGCGCGCCGCGCGCGACGGCAAACTCGCGAAGGGCGGCACGATCATCGAGCCGACGGCGGGCAACACCGGCATCGCGCTCGCGCTGGCCGGCACGCGCATGGGTTACCGCGTCATACTCTGCGTCCCCGAAAATTTCTCGCTCGAAAAGCGCGAGGTGATGAAAGCCCTCGGCGGCGAAGTGGTACTCACGCCGAAGGACGATGGAATGAAAGGCGCGATCGCGAAGGCCGAGGAGCTGTCGCGGTCGATTCCCGATTCGTATGTGCCGCAGCAATTCACGAATCACTACAACAGCGACGCCCATTACGCCACCACCGGCCCCGAGATCTGGGAGCAGATGGAAGGGCGCATCGATGGCTGGCTGGCCGGCGCAGGAACCGGCGGCACGTTCAGCGGCGTAGCCAGATATCTCAAAGAGCGCAATCCGAACTGCTGGTGCGTCATCGTCGAGCCGCAGGGATCGATTCTCAAAGGCGGCGAGGCCGGCCCGCACGAAGTCGAAGGCATCGGCGCGTCGTCATTCATCCCGCCCGTTCTCGACATGTCGCTGGCCGATGACGTGATCCAGATCTACGACGATCCCGCGTTCGTCATGGTGCGGCGCCTCGCTGCCGAAGAGGGCGTGCTCGGAGCGTCGTCGGCGGGAGCGAACGTCGCCGCCGCGCTGCAGGTCGCCGAAAAACTCGGCCCCGGCAAGCGCATCGTCACACTCATCCCCGATGCCTCGGAACGCTACATGTCGAAGGGGATTTATACGAAGTGGGCGAAGGCGGGCGGTCGGGATTCGGGGGTCGGGGGTCGGGAGTCGGAGTAGATTCAAAATCTGACACCAGCTTTCGATTATTGAAGATCACACTCGACGTGCACAAACTCCGACCCCCGACACCCGATCACCGACCCCCGCGAAAGGAACTCCATGGCCTTTTCCACTGATTGCATTCACGCCGGGCAGGAGCCCGAGCCGGTCACCGGTTCGGTCACCTATCCGATTTTTCAGACTTCGACCTACGTGCAGCCGGAGCTCGGCAAGAACAAAGGGTTCGAGTACGCGCGCACGAAGAACCCCACACGCTCGGTGCTCGAAGCTAACCTGGCCGCGCTGGAACGCGGCAAACACGCGCACTGCTTCGCCTCGGGCATGTCGGCCACCGACACGGTTTTCCGCCTGCTGAAGTCGGGCGATCACGTCATCGCCGGCGAGAACATGTACGGCGGTTCGTACCGGCTCTTCAGCAAGGTCTGCGAGAAATTCGGCCTTCGCTTCACGTACGTCGACACGTCGAACGCCGCGAACGTCCGCGCGGCGCTGCAGCCGGAGACAAAGATCGTCTTTCTCGAAACGCCGACGAACCCGATGATGACGGTGACGGACATCGCCGCATGCGCCGAGGTCGCGCATGCCGGCGGCGCGCTCGTGGTCGTCGACAACACGTTCTGCTCGCCCTACCTGCAACGTCCCATCGAGCTCGGTGCCGATCTTGTCGTCCACTCGACCACGAAGTTTCTGAACGGCCACTCCGATTCAGTCGGCGGCGTCGTCATTTCCAACGACGATGCGATCGCGGAGCAGATCGGATTCCTGCAGAACGCGGTCGGCGCGATCCTCTCTCCCTTCGATTCATGGCTCGTCCTGCGCGGCGTGAAAACGCTATCTGTCCGCATGCGGCAGCATGAAGAAAATGGGATGGCGATGGCGCAATACATTTCGCAGCATCCGAAAGCGCTGAAGGTTTACTACCCCGGACTTCCCGATCATCCGCAGCACGAATTGGCCAAGCGGCAGATGCGCGGATTCGGCTCCATGATCTCGTTCGACGTAGGCTCACTCGCGAACGCCAAAAAGTTTCTCGACCGCGTCCGCCTCTGCTCGCTCGCCGAATCCCTCGGCGGCGTCGAAACGCTGATCTCGCATCCCGAAACGATGACCCACGCCTCCGTCCCTCTCGACACCCGCACCCGCCTCGGCATCACCCCGGGACTCGTGCGCATCTCGGTTGGAATCGAGGATGTAGAGGATCTGATCGCGGATGTGAAGAACGCGTTCGACGGAATTTAGGTTTCCAAAAACAATGAACCACAGAGACACAGAGATCACGGAGAAGTCTCTGTGTCCTCTGTGTCTCTGTGGTTAAACTGCTTCCGTGGAAGTCTCCGATGCATTGCCCGGCGCGGATCTGATTCGCAAAGGATTGAGCGATCTGGCCGGCGGTGTCGAATCGATCGAGTCGTTTCTCGTCCTGGTCGGCGCCCCACGTTTGCGGCGCATCGGATTCGATGTCCCTGACGACACGCCGTTTCTTCCCGAGGACAGGCTTTACGAGATGCTGGCAGCGGAGGATTCTGACTCGGCGCACTCGCGCTACAACGCGTTGATCAGGAGGCTTGTCAGCTTCGAGCGGGCAGCGGAGTGCGTGAAGGCGTAACCGAGCCGCGGCTTCGTGCGTTCATCCGCGCAATCGCTGCCGAGGCGCGGGAGCCGGGACGGATCTACTTCACCGGGGGCGCAAGCGCGGTGCTACAAGGCTGGCGCGATCACACGCCCGCAATCGACATCACGATCGCGCCGGCGAGCGATCGCATTCTCCGGGCGATTCCTGAGTTGAAGGAACGTCTTCACGTGAATGTCGAGCTTGCGTCGCCGGCCGACTTCGTTCCGCCGTTGCCGGGATGGGAGACGCGCAGTCCGTTCATCGCGCTTGAAGGCCCGGTTTCATTTCATCACTACGATTTCTACACGCAAGCGCTGTCGAAGTTGGAGCGTGGTCATCGGAAGGATCTGCTCGACGTGAGCGCGATGATTCGAGATGGACTTGTCGATCCCGATCGCCTCAAGGCGTTGTTTGCGGAAGTCGAAGATCTCCTCTATCGATACCCGGCCATCGATCCACGTTCGCTGCGCGCAGCCGTCGAACAACTTCCGCGCCTCTGAGCGCTTTACAATACGGCCCTCATGGCGCCCGCTCTTCCGTATCTGCTGCTGATTGCGGCGTATCTGATCGGGTCCATTCCGTTCAGTTTTCTCGTGGTCAAGCTCGCCGCCGGAGCGGACATCCGTCACCTCGGCAGCCGCAATGTGGGAGCGACGAATGTTGCGCGGACGTTCGGGAAAGTGCCGGGCATCATCGCGCTGGCGCTCGACATTGCCAAAGGCTACGCCGCGGTTGCGCTGGCGGAGTGGATCGTGCAGCGGCCGGACTGGCCGCTGGTCACCGATGGCGCGCACATGTCTGCGCTTTACTCGACCTCGTTCTGGGTCTCGATGGCGGCGCTCATCGCTGTGCTCGCGCACATGTTTCCAGTCTGGCTTCGCTTTCATGGCGGCAAAGGTGTGGCCACCGCCACCGGAGCTTTTCTCGCGCTCGATCCGCTGGTGATCCTGGCGGGCGTACTGGTGTTTCTGATCGTGATTCTGGCGACGCGCTTTGTGTCGCTGGCGTCGATCCTCAGCGCGTCATCGATCCCGATCTTCTTTCGTTTTCTCGTTCACGCGCCGTTCTGGACGATCATCTTCAGCATCCTCATCGCCTTCGCCATCATCAGCAAACATCACTCGAACATCGCCCGGCTCGCAGCAGGCACGGAACGGCGGATGGGAAAACGGGAGGAGTGATGAAGATCTCGATCATCGGCGCGGGCTCGTTCGGAACGGCGATGGCTGCCGTGGCGGCGAGCTGTGGCAACGACGTGGTGCTCTGGGCGCACGATCCGAACGTCGCGGATGAGATTGAGAGCACGCGCCACAATCCGATCTACCTGCCGAGCATTGCGCTCGATGCGCGGGTGCGCGCTACGAGCTCGCTTGCCGAGGCGGCGGCGTTCAGCGACGTGCTTTTCATGATGGTGCCGAGCCACCATTTCCGAGGAGTGCTCGCGCAGATCCGGCCGCACTTGAAGGGCCAGGTTTCGATTGTCAGCGGCACGAAGGGAATTGAGAACGACACGCTGATGCGGATGTCCGAGGTCTCGGCGATCGAGTTGAAGGACTCGTTGCGCGGCTTTGCGGTTCTGTCCGGGCCGACCTTCGCGCTGGAAACGGCGCGCGGCGACCCAACGGCAGCGGTCGTGGCGTCGACCGATCTCGCGCTCGCGGAACAGGTGCAGCATGCGATGTCGTGTCCTACGTTTCGGCTCTACAACTCGAATGATGTTGCCGGAGTCGAGCTCGCCGGCTCGTTGAAGAACGTCATCGCCATTGCTGCCGGCGTCCTCGAAGGACTCGGGCTCGGATCGAACACGACCGCGGCTCTGATCACGCGCGGGCTCCACGAGATGACGAAGCTCGCCATCGCTCTCGGCGGACGTCCGGAGACACTCGCGGGATTGGCAGGAATGGGCGATCTCGTCCTCACCTGCACCGGCTCCCTCTCCCGCAACCGCAGCGTCGGCGTCGCCCTCGGCAAAGGAAAAGCGCTCGTTGAGATTTTGTCGGAGACGCGCGCGGTAGCGGAGGGCGTGAGGACATCGAAAGCGGCCAGGGAGCTCGCCGAACGGCATCACATCGACATGCCGATCACCGTCGAGATGGTTCGCGTGCTCCACGAAAACGAATCGCCGCGTGTGGCGTTGCAGCGATTGATGACGAGGTCGCTGAAGGCGGAAGCGGCACTCTAGACGGGCGGCTTCGGCGTCGTCGTCTGCATCGTCGTCGGTGTCGCCGGTTTCATCGTCTGGACCGGACCTTCCGCCGACGCCGGCTGATCGTTCAGCATCCCTTCCGGCGTATCGCCTTCCATGAGTTGCGCGGCGCGCTCGGCGGCGAGCCTTTTCTCGTGGTCGCTTTTCGCCGCTGCGGTGGCCGCGAACGCTGCCTCGATTTCTTTTCTCCGTCTGTCAGCGAGCCATTGCTCCTCGGACTGACCAGGTGCGGCGTGCGCCGGCGCGATCGGCTGTTGCGACGCGGTGGTGGTGAAGTGGCCGCCAGTGCGGACGAGCGTTTCGTTCGTGATGACTGTCGAGGCCCTGATACCTGATTTGTGGGCGGCCTTGGCGGCGCGGACGAGCGGCGAATCGACGCTCGCGGCGTTTGAGGCCGGCAAAACCGCGGGAGCAGAAGCGGCGGGCTGTGATTTTGCTGCCTCTTTCGGCTTGGACTGCGGGTCGTTCGCGTAGAGCGAAAGGGCTGCCAGGAGCAGGCTGGCTGCGAGTACGATCGGCTTCATCATCGGCTTCACTAGGGCCTCCGGTAAGGTTCAATGTTACGCTTCGCCCGCCAAATTTCATGAGATACCCCGAATCTTGCAACCTGCGGGTTTGAATGTCGCCCGAGCTACTGCTCCACAAGTTTGGATACCTCGCCGTCTTCATCGGGACTTTCCTCGAAGGGGAGACGATCCTGGTGATGGGCGGCTTCTTCGCGGAGCGCGGATACATGACGCTCCCGCTGGTGATCATCACGGCGTTCGGCGGCTCGTATGCCGGCCACGTCTGTTGGTTCTGGCTCGGCCGCACGCAGGGCGTTCGTCTGCTCGACCGCTTCCCGAGGCTGAAGAAGCACTTCGGGAAGGGGATACGCCTGTTCGAGCGCTACGGCGCGCCGGCAATTTTCATCACTCAGTGGCTCTACGGATTGCGCATTACCTGCGCCGTGATCATCGGGATCTCGAAAATCTCGACGATCAAGTTCCTCCTCTACGAAGCGCTGACCTGCATCATCTGGGCAATCGTGATCGGCACGGCCGGCTTCTATTTCGGCCGTGCGGTCGAGCGCGTGTTGGGCCGTGCGGCGCACGTCGAGAAATGGGGCCTGTTGTTGCTGGTCGTCGTGGGAGTCAGCGTCTGGGCCTATCACCGCTGGAAGGACAAGCGCGAAGAACCGGAGACGCCGAAGGTTTGATTTTTTTCGACCACAGAGACACAGAGATCGCAGAGTTTGAAGCCGATGACTCTGTGACCTCTGTGCCTCTGTGGTTGATGGTTTTTCTTGAGGCACGATGCCAAAGCCACTTGCAGCCGTTATCGCGCAAATAAAGACAGGCAAGATCCCGCCCGTGATCCTCGTCGGCGGATCGAGCGATTTCCTTGCCGAGGATGCGTTCCGCGATCTGCGCAACGCGATCGTCGCGGCGAAGCCCGGCGTGTCGGTCGAATCGTACGAAGCCGGCAGCGAGCTCGCGGCGATCCTCGACTCGTACCGGACGATGTCGCTCTTCGGCTCGGCGCGTCTGATCCTTGTTTCCGACGTGAACGCCTTCGTCTCCGCGAAAGAGCTGGCGTCGCTGTATGACAAATCGGTCGCAGATTGGAAGTCGGCGAAGACGGATCGCAAGCGCTCATCGGCCGCCGCCAAGCTCCTGCACGTCCTCGGTCTCGTCGGCGCCGATTTCGACATGACCGATCGTGAGATCGCGACAGCACTCGGCGCGACGCTCGATCCGCTCCTCACGGACATGCTCGCGTTCTGCCGCACGACCGGAAAAAAAGCATCGCGCGGCGAGGATGATGCGGCCCTGCTCATCGAGGCGATCTCGCGCGGCGGCGCGCCGAACACGTGGCTGCTGATGCGCAGCGGCGAAGTGCCGCGCGAGTCGGCCACGGTCGAGCTGATCGACCGAAACGGCGCCGTCGTCGTCATGGACCTGACGCGCGAGTCGTTCGCGGGCGCGCTCGATCGCGCAATCGCCGAAGTGGCGGAAGAGGCGCAGGTGCGCTTCGATCCGCGGGCGTTGTCGATGCTGCGGCAACGGCTCGGCATCGAACGGCTGCTCGCCGACAAGTTCGCGAAAGATGTTCCCGATCTGCGTCCCGCTGTGTCCGAGGCGGAGCGGCTGGCCACGCTCGCGGGCGCGGGCGGGCGCGTGACGGCGGAGATGGTGGAGCGCGAAGTCGCCGTCGTCGAAGGCGGCGCGCGCTACGAGTTCGGCTCGCTCTTCACCGAGGGGAAGATCATCGAAGCGATCGCCAAACTGCGCGATCTCGTGGCCCAGGCTCGGCGCGACGATCCGAAAGCGCCGCTCGACATCCAGTACGGCAAGTTCCTCTTTCCGCTCGCCGACGAAGTACGGCAGATGATCGGCGTAG
>DATAMS010000642.1:0-8452 GCA_036260495.1 Thermoanaerobaculia bacterium | reverse complement strand
GAACCTTCCCTTCGCCTTTCGGCGTGACGCGAAAAAGTTTGCCGTCCACGCCAGTGGCCACGGCGAGGTCGCCGTTCGGGAGGAACTCCATCGCCCAGATGTACGCCTGCTTCGGATCGTAGAAAACTGTTGCTTTGCCGTCGTTCGGATCGACGCGGTAGACCTTTCCGTTCGGCGAGCTCCCCACATAAACCGCCCCGTCATGAAACGCCACCGCATAAACCTCGGGCTCCGGCGCGGTGTAAATCGCTTTCAACTCGGTGCCGCGAAGCCGGTAGACCTTGCCTTCGTTGCCCGTGCCGAAGAAGTGATCGCCGTTCGGTGCGCCGGCCTGGGAGAGGACGAACGGATCGTTGAACGTGGCCACCTTCTTCAGCGAAGGGCCGGGACGAAGCTCGCCGCGCGAGGTAACGGCAAAGCCTTCGATGTCGCCGGCAAGAAAGTCTTCCGCGTTGCGAACCCGCCAGAACTGCGGCGCAACGGCGAAGAGGGACGAAGCTGTGAACAGCGTGACTGCGAGCGCGACGAATCGGCGCATGTGTGTTCCTTTAGTTTCAGTATTGGGAGATGCGAATTGAGACAAGGGGCAACAAAGATAAGAGATCAGCGGTGAGCCTCGAACAAATCCTGATTCCTGATTCTGTCACTGATCGCTTTCAGTGCGGAGAGATCGGACCTGCCCGTTTGTCATTCCGAACCGGCGGAACCGCGGGGGCGGATGGGTTGGGGGGAGCGGTGGAGCGCGGAGAGGAATCCCCTGCCGGTTCGAATGACTCGCTCCGAGGCGGGGGATTTCTCATCGTGCTGCACCGCTCACACCCGCCCGACCACCCACGCGGTTCCGCCGATTCGAAATGACAGTTCCTCAGCGGAACGCTCTTGCTCTCTCTTAACTCAAATCGCGGGCTTCACATCCAGATCGATCTTCACGACGCCATCGACGATGTAGCCGAGGGGATGGGCGATGTGTTGTGCGGCATGGTAGCGGACCGGTGCTTGTGGCCCGTTCGATGTATCGCTGCTGACGATCGCGCGCATCGTCGGCGGGAGATTCGGGAGGTAGACCCCGGCCGTGACGGCGCCGTCGGTCTGTTCGTAAAGGCCGAGGGTGAGCTCGGTGGATGGGCGGAGGCGGCGAAGAACGGCGATCACCTGATCGAGACTGCGCGGATCGGGCGGGACGAGCATGAAGTCGACTTGATTGAGAACCGAGCCGCTGCCGACGAGTAGATACGCGGTGCCCGCCGCCTGGTCATCGGGGATCTTCACGTCGAACGTGTCGACGAACGCTTCGCCGCGGTACGGCTTGAGCACGGCCCGAACTTTCACCGTGTCGCCGGCGTGGATCCGTCCATTCGACGGCATTTCCAGCGAGGCCTCGAGCATCTTGGCGATCTTGAGGTCGTCGGTATGGCGGAAGTGAATCTTCACCGATTCGATGTCGGCGGAGTGGAACTCGTTCGACATCACGTAGCCGGCGACGACCGCGAGATACGACGGGATGGCCTGGCGCGCCTGCGCGCCTGCCCACCCTTCGCGAAGCACGATCGGCTCGGGATAGCCCTTGATCTTGATCTCCGATTCCAGCATCACCGTCCGCTCGCCCGCGGCGCGTTGCGCGCTGGCGACGACGGTATCGGCGGCCATGGCCAGGATCAGCGGCGTGAGCTGCGAATGGCGCAGCACATCGACGTGATACTTCTGAGCTACTCCACTACCCTCGACTTCGAGGTCGACCGGGATCATGTCGGCCTTCTCCCCCATCACGCCCATGATGCCGACTGCGCGATCCTGCCGGAACGCACCGACGACGGCGCCGGTGTTGGCGAATTTGAATGAGCTGGCCAGACTCGGCATCACGCCGACAATCTCCGACTTCGCCATCGGAAACGCGACGACGCCCATGTCGAGGAAGGGATGGCCGAATGCGTAAACGCGATCGCCATCGATATAGGTGACGGTTCCTGTCGCGGCAACGTTGAAGTCGCCGCGAAGAAGAACGGCGCCGATGGCGTCACCGGC
Source organism: Thermoanaerobaculia bacterium (assembly GCA_036260495.1). Taxonomy (GTDB): domain Bacteria; phylum Acidobacteriota; class Thermoanaerobaculia; order Gp7-AA8; family Gp7-AA8; genus JADGNZ01. The sequence goes on along the minus strand of DATAMS010000642.1, from coordinate 6,430 downwards.
AGCGAACTCTTTGTTTGCCGGAATCGCATTCGTGGTCGACGTTGACGACGCGCCGGCTGGTACAGGCATGAAGCCCATCGGATCGAGGTATTTGCCGAACCGGCCGAGCGTGTCGGGCGCGAAGCTCGACATCGAGAGCGGGACGGCGATCGGCTTGGCGCCGCCAAGGGACGAAGCGGGCGACGCGCCAGCGAGGCCGCTCATCATCAGCTCGAATTTTTCTGCTGTCTTGTGTTGAATCAACGCGTCGAGAAACTCGGCGCCGGTCATGCGCGGCGTTGCAGCGGCCAGCACGCCCATCGGCGCGCCGTCGACCTGCGCGATCTTCAGCATCTCGTCGATGGGCGTAATGCCTGCGATCGATTCCTTTGCGAACTGCCATGAGTACGCGAGCGCGCCGATCACTTTGCCATCGATGTAGATCGGCGATCCGCTCATTCCGGCAATGACGCCGGCGCGATCGACGACGGGGCTGGACACTTTCGCGAGGATCAAATCCTGGCCGGGCGCGATGTTCTGCAGGACGCCGGTAATCTCGACGTCGAAGCGCTCGAGCCTGGTGCCATCAAATACGGTCTCGCCGTATCCGTGCATGCCCTTGCGGACTTGGGAGAGCGGCATCGTTGTCGTAGCGGCCGAGGCCGTTGAAGCGACAAGAGTCAACAGCGCGACGGAAAGGGAAAGGACGATTCGCTGCACGCGAGGTCTAACAGTGATGCGGAAGGAGGCTATTTCGTTTTGTTGGGGGTGGGGAGTTGGGTGTGGGGTGTGGAAGAAGCAATGTTGCCAATCGCTGATGCGTGCATCCGACTACCATCGTTGGGAGAACCGTTTCACGCGGAGACGCGGAGAACGCGGGGTTTTGCTTTTCTCCGCGCCCCCCGCGTCTCCGCGTGACAAATGCTTTTTGACGACATTGGTGGAAGACGAGTTCCCCCACTCCCTACTCCCCACTCCCCACTCCCCCATCCGGAATCAGACACGTAATCGATATCCCCCCGCCCTCGCGTCTGCTGATGCGGACGTTGCCGCCGTGCGCGTCGATGATCTCGCCGGCGAGGGCGAGGCCGAGGCCGGTGCCGCCGGGTTTGGTCGAGTAGAACGGAAGAAGAGCGTGGTTCATCGTCTCGTCGTCCATGCCACGCCCCCGATCCTGAACGCTGAGGACACTCGCGTCGCTGCGGCGCACGACGCTGACCACGATGTCCGCCTCCTCGCTTCCGGCTTCTCTTGCGTTCTTGACGAGATTGAGAAGGACCTGTTCGATCTGCGTTCGATCGAACGAGCATTCGTCCGCGGGAAGCGGTTCAGCGATGACAAACGGTGCGAGCGGCTGGACCGAGTTGAGTAACTCGCGCCAGACAACGCGCTCGCGGCGCGGCTTCGGCAGACGCGCCAGATGTGCGTAGCCGTCGATGAATTGTTGCAGCGACGCGAGACGCTCTTCGATCGCAGCGTTGATCTCGTCGAGTCGCGCGCCGTCGCCGGGCCGGTCGCGGACGACGTTCGCGGAATGGAAGAGCGAGTGGATTGGCGCCAGCGAGTTGTTCAGCTCGTGATTGACGACGCGGATCGCGCGCTTCCAGACGTCCAGCTCTTGCCGGCGAAGATCCTGCGTCAGCCGCGCGATGAGATAGAGAACGTGTTCGCGCGTGTTGAGATAGAAGGTTCGCTGGCTGAGTTGGAAGGTCTCGCCATCGACCGTGAAGAGGGCGCCGCCCGTTGCACGCAACGCGTCGCGCAGTGCCGGCACCTCATCGGCAAGCTCGTCGAGGCGGCGGCCTTCGATGCGATCGCCGGCGCCGAAAAGATCGCGGGCAGCGCGGTTAACGAAGACGATGCGGCCGTGATCGCTCGTCAGAATCATCGACAGTGGCGATGCCTGCAAAACCGTTTCGAAGAGCAGCTCGCGCTGGACAGACTCGTTGCGCTGGTCGCGCAGGATGTTGCCGATCTGGTTGTAGATGGAGACGAGGTCGGCGATCTCGTCGTGTCCGGTCACGTGCAGGCGGAGGCTGAAATCATCGTCAGCAAATCCGCGCACGCCGTCGACGAGCGCGCTGAGGTTCCGTCGGATGCGCCGCATCGGAGCGCGCATGGTGATGGCCGCGACGATCAGGCCGATCAGGAGCAGCGAGGCGCCGAAGAACGCGGCGGCGCGCGGCGATGCGTGAAAGAAAACGACCGCGCCGAGGTCCGCCACGATGGCAATGACGGCGATCGTGGCGATGAGATGGAACGCGATCGTTCTCGTGAGGCGCATGCTTCGGAGACTTTCTCACGCGAAGCCGCGAAGACGCGAGGAGGGCTGGGCTTCCTCTGCTCTCCTTCGCGCTCTTCGCGGCTTCGCGTGAGTCGCCTTCACCGCGGGCGTCTTTCCAGCACGATCCCGAGGCGCTGCATTTTTCGGTAGAGCGCCTGGCGCGAGACGCCGAGGGCTTTGGCGGCATCGGAGACGTTGCCTCCGCCATCGCGAAGGAGGTTTTCGATCTGCTCTTTCTCGCCGTGAACGGGAGTGGCGGACGGCGGACGATCGGTCGAGAGGCCGAGGTCGGCGGCGGAGAGGATATCGCCGGCCGCAGTGACGGTCGCGCGCTGCACGCGGTTCTGCAGCTCGCGGATATTGCCCGGCCAGTCGTAGGCGGCGAGCGCGTCGCGCGCATCGGCGCTGAGCCGCCAACCGCGGCTCGAGGTTTTGCGTGCAGCGACGAGGAACGACTCGGCGATCGGGAGGACGTCCTCGCGGCGCTCGCGCAACGGCGGCACGTGAATTTCGATCACGTTGAGGCGGAAGAAAAGATCCTCCCGAAATGCGCCGCTGCGAACACCTTGCGCAAGATCGGCGTTCGTCGCGCAGAGCAGGCGAACATCGACGCGGCGCGTGTCGCTGCTGCCGAGCCGTTCGAACTCGCCGTTCTGCAGGACGCGCAGCAATTTCGCCTGGCCTGCTGATGACAAGTTCCCGATTTCATCGAGAAAAAGCGTCCCGCCATTCGCAGTTTCGAATCTTCCGATCCTCAGCCGTTTCGATCCCGTGAACGCCCCCGCCTCGGCGCCAAACAACTCGCTCTCAAGCAGCTCGTCTGGCAGCGCGCCGGCGTTGACCTTGATGAATGGAGCCTTGCGACGCCGCGAGTTTGCGTGGATCAGATCGGCGATCTTTTCCTTGCCGGTGCCGTTCGGGCCTGTGATGAGCACCGGCACGTCGGCGCCGGCGACCTGAAGCGCCAGCGTGACGATGCGATGCATGGCCGTGCTTTCGTACACGACGCCGCAAAGATCGACGCTCGCGGCCAGTGCGGAGCGAGAGCGCCGTACGTCGCGCTCGCCGCGTCGCTCGGTCAGCGCGTTGCCAACGATGGCCAGGAGTTTGTCGTCGTTCCACGGTTTGGCGAGGTAGTCGATGGCCCCTTCCTTCACCATCTGCACCGCCGTTTCGAGCGCAGTCCATGCGGTGAGAAGAATGACCGGCATGCCGGGATCGATCGCGCGAACGGTGCGGAAAAGCGTCAGGCCCTGCTCGCCGCTGGTCGCGCCCGGCGTGAAGTTCATGTCCTGCACGACGGCGTCGGCATCCCCTCGACGAATCACTTCCTCGGCATCGGCAGGATTCGAAACGGCGATTGCGTCGATGCCGTGAATGTCGAACAGCAGCAACAGGGCTTTGGCAACCGCCGGCTGATCTTCGACGATCAGGACCGTTCCGTCGATGCGGCCGTGTCCTTGCGTCGAAGACATGCTCAGCGCCTGTTGCTGCTGCGTTCCGATCAACTCACGCTCCCCGTGTCGCAATCACCGGCGAGAAGCGTGTCGCGCGCATCGCCGGAATCAGTGTAGCGATGATTCCCTGCAACCAAAGCAACACGACGGCGGCAGCGACGAATCGCCAATCGAGTTTCGCTCCAGCCGTTTTCGTGACGAGCAGCACGTTCAGTCCATACGCAGCGGCGACGCCCAGAATCAAACCTGCATTCGTCACGATCCAATTTTCCAGCAGGAAGTAACGGAGAACGGCTGCTTTGGTTGCACCGAGGGCGCGGCGCGTGCCGATCTGTTTGCGGCGCTCGGTGACGGAGAACGCGGTCACGCCGACGATGCCGAGGCCGGTGACGAGGATGATCAGAACGATGACCAGCGACATCGCCGTGCGCACGATCCTTCCCTGCACGAAGTAGTTGTCTTTGATCTCGCTGATCGTCTTCATGTCGATGTTGCGGCCGTTGTTAGCTTGAAGCATGCGCTGCTCGATCAGCGGCGTGGTCTGCTTCATCGAGCCAGGCGCAACGCGGACCAGGTACTGCGCACCGCGGCGCGACACATGGCCGGCGTAGAAGATCGCGTATTCATGGATCGGCCATCCGTACGGGTTGTAGAACGGATCGAAGGTGCCGACGACGTTGACGATGGTGTTGTCGGAATCCTTGAGCTGGCGGCCGACGGCGCTCTTCCCTTTGAACACGAGCCGCTCGAGATCGCGCGAGATGATGGCGGTGCTTGGCGCCTTCGAGTTTGGATCGTCGTCGATGTCGGTGTCGCGGATGTTCCGTCCGGAAACGAGATGGACGCCGAGCGCGTCGAGGATGCCGGGCGTGTTGTAGTACATCTGCGTGCGGAACTTGCTGCCGTCGCCGTCGCCGGCCGCGACTTCGCCGGAGCTGCCGCCGCCCTGCCACGGCAGGAAATTCGTGTTGGCCACCGCGACGACGCCGGGCGTGGCCTGGATCGCGCGAAGGTCCGCGTTGACCGCGGCGACGCGGTACGGCAAATCCTTGAACCCCGGCGCGAACGGTTTCGTGCGGACCCAGACGATGTTGTCGTCGTCGAAGCCCGAGGTCTTCGTCATCTTCACGCTTTCGTCGCGGATCATCGTGATCGCGTTCGTCACGACGGCGAGCGTGATGGCGATCTGCACGACGATGAGCAGAAAGCGGACTTTGTTGCGTTTCAGGGCGCGGATGATCGGTCCAAATTCCATGGTCGTCTCCTTCGTCAGATCTTGAGTTGCACGGCAGGCTGCACAGAACAGATGCGCCAGGCGGGATAGAGGCCGGCCAGTAGTCCGGCGCCGAGTGAGAGGAAAAGCGCGGCCAGGATCATTTCGCTGTCGAGCGCAATGACCGAAGTGGCGGAAATGAACTTGCCGATGAGCTTCATCGCGCCGATGGAGAGGAGCATGCCGAGGGCGCCGCCGGCGAGTCCGACGAGCTCACACTCGGTGATGTGCTGCAGGAAGACGTTGATGCGCGTTGCTCCGAGCGCTCGTCTCACCGACACCTCGGGCGCGCGAGCGAGAAACTTTCCGAGGAGCAATCCGGTCAGGTTGAGCGCGCAGATGGCGAGAAAGAGGATCGAGATCGCCGCCATGGCGTTGACCTGCGGCGTGATCACGCCGAACTCCCCCATCAGATCGCGCAGCGACGTGACGCGATTCATGAGCGGGCGCTCGAAGCGGCCGTGTTTCTTTTCTTCGAGGACGTAGCCGTCGACGAAGCGGTGGTACTGCTCCGCGTCGGCGGGCGAGCGTAACTCGACCCAGAGCTGCACCCAATCCGTGTCGGAGTTGAGAAAGTCTTCGAAGGTGTTGCCGGCCGATTTCCAGCCGTCGCTGTTTCCGTTCGAGCGGATCTGCATGCCCGGCGTCAGCGAGAACGGCAGGTAGACCGATTCGGGTTGGGCAATGAAGTTTCCGTTCAGGTCGTACATCCTGATGAAGGGGCGCCACGGTTTCAGCACGCCGACGACGGTGAATTCGCGGTCTTCGATGCGCACCCGTTTGCCGACGGAATTGATGCCGCCGAACAGCTTCTGATTCATGGCGTCATCGATCACCACGACTTGCTCCGCTTTCGCGTCGGCGCGCTTGTCCCACGGTCCGCCATACGCAAAGGGAACCTCGAACATCGTGAAGAAGTCAGTGAAACAGAGCCGGGTGTCCTCGCTGGACGGACGAGCGACACGCGGGTCGGGATAGACCGTCATCACCGATCGGAACGAAGCTGTCTGCCGCAACGGGATGTTCGAGCGCATGAGAGCCAGGGCGTCCCGGTAACTGACCTGCGGCGGCATGGTCGGGCCTGTGCTGTTTTGCCCAGCGGGATACGGCGTGTGCGGATCCCAGTTGTCCATGCGCACATAAAAGAGGTTGCTGCTTTTTCCCGGCAGCGGATCGCGCGCGAACATGTGCCGCACGGTCGTGAACGTGGTCGAAGCGCAGATGCCGAGGGCGATGCCGCCGATGATGACGGCGGTCAGAACCGGATTGCGGCGGAGACTCTTGATGGCGATGCGAACGTTGTAGAGGAGCATCGTCGCCTCACTTCGCCGACTTCAGCGCGCCGCCGAAAAGTGCGGGCGGACGTTCGACGTCGATCACGCGGCCGTCGAAGAGATGGATCTCGCGCGATGCGCGCGCGGCGCACTCGGGGCTGTG
>DATAMS010000617.1:0-10504 GCA_036260495.1 Thermoanaerobaculia bacterium | reverse complement strand
GCACGTTCGGCTGAAGCATCGCCAACGGCTTTCGTCAACACGCAGCTAGCTCTCGTCTAGGTGTTGAACGAGTATGAACAGACGACTGCTTGAAATTACAGTTGACGTGCCGGCATCAGTCGCAAATCTCGGCGCAGGGTATGACTGTCTGGCTCTTGCGCTCGACCTTCGCAATCGGTTTCGTCTTTATTGCGATCTGCGAGATTGCTCGCGAGGCGAGAAGGAGTACGAGTTTGACCTCCGCGGGAGCTATAAAGATGCGGATAAGCGAATGCTTACCCCGGACGGCAATCTATTCGTTCAGGCCTTTAAAGGCGTGCGCAAGTACCTATGCGAGCTCGCTGGGCAGCAGATACCGCACTGCCCCGTTTTACTGGAGCAAGAAGTCGAAGTAGCCCCGATGCGGGGAATGGGCTCCAGTTCAACCGCGAGCGTTGCCGGCACAATGGCAGGAATCAAGTTCATAGATGCCGTCTACCCTCACCTTCGAACAACTGAACTGCTGACGAACGCGCTCGACTGCAAAGCGAGCGAATTGAACGATATCATTGCCAGTCTCGCGATGGCTGTTGACTGCTGCCCAGACAATGTCTGCGCCAGCCTCAGCGGTGGACTGACGTATTCGTTTTGCGAGTCGGACCGCAAGGTTCTTTGGGGCCGATCGCCGTTGCTTCACTACTTTCACGAGCGTGTGGAGGATCCGGATCTGAGGTGTGTGGCGTTGGTTCCCTCTGTTGCGCTGGAAACACCGATGGCAAGGAAGGAACTTGAGGCGCGCACATACAACATTCAGGACGTAGCATTCAATATCAGTAGAGCGACATGCTTGCCCGCCGTGATTCGGCTTAGACAGTATTCTCTGCTTGCGGCCGTAACCGAGGACAAGATTCACCAGATGCAACGAGCGAAGACGCTCTTTACAGATGGGCGGAAACCTATCGACGTGGGATATATCCTACACTCGGCTCTGGAGGCAGGCGCCTATGCTTCCTTTATCGGTGGCGCTGGCTCTACGCTAATAGCGCTCGTCCACGTCGCGAATGCTGATTCAGTCGCAGAGAGGTTTCGCGGCGCGTTCGAGGAAGTCGCGCTTGGAACTTGGTCTGTTCAAAAGCTACTTACTCTGGAGATTACCAACCGAGGCGCTGTCTGCGAACTGAAAGAAGGAGACTTGGACGTCAGCCCGTTGGTCCAAAAGTGGTTCGAGTCAATCGACCCCCGATGGTTTCCCCTGACTGCTGGGCCGATTAAGCCACGTGTACCGGTGCCTCACCATGAGGAGCCACGTCCGGCCGCCGAACCGCAGGTTCTGGCAATCGTCAGACATACCAAGCGAATCTCGGTAAAGGAATGCGCGGTTGTCGGTGAGTATCTGCGCTATGACGAACAGGTGCGTAATACTCTGCGCGATTGGCGTAACCGTATCGAGTCACCGCTTCTCTCTACCGTGCCTTCTAGCGACAACTTTCTCATTTGGGCAGCGCCGGGAAGTGGCAAGTCCTTTCTGATTCAGCAGATAGCGAAAGCCAACAAAGATCGCGTCCAATACGAGGAGCTTAATTTGGCGCAGCTCAGCCGGAGCGAATGGCTTCAGCGCCTTGCCGATGTGCGTGGATGTACCAAGCCAACCCTGTGCCTTTTGGACGAGATCGATGCTCGCGCCGATGAGGATTGGCCGTATGACGAGTGCTTTGCTGACCTTGAGCTAGGCCAGAGCAGGAAGATTGGCAGAACGGTCGTGTTCGCGCTCGTTGGCAGCCATCCCAAAGGCATGCAGGGGATGCTCGAAGCAATGATACGTCGGCGACATGGCAGGGATTTGGTTGATCGGATACCAATTGGGAATCGTTTCGAAATCCCGCCACCCACTCTTGAGGATCGCGCCGTGGCGTTTGTGAGTTGTCTAGTATCCGCCTCAAGAGAGGTTCGCCAAGTGGAGCAGCTAGCTTTGTATCACGTGCTTAGTAGTCCAGACCTTGGTACCCTCCGACAACTGCGTGATCTTGCTGTGGCCGTGATAGAGCGGCGAGGCGATAGCGATGAGCGGGTAAGGTATTATGACCTCTTTGAAAAATACGATCCAAGGCAAAGGCAGCCTTGGCTAGACAACCAACAACTGGCCGACGAGCTGTCCAATAAGTTCCTCCTGATTGAGGGGTAGGCCAGCCGGCAACCAGCTTTCGATAGGCAGGAGGTTTAAGGAATCTGCTAGTACTTGAAGGTGCCTGCTTAGCATGGGTAGTATCTCTCATCGAATAGCCGCGGGTAAGGTTTGCGCGCGGCTGCAGCGTACGATTTGCACCGTCTCTGCTTATCCGATCTCGCCCTTCCCCAAATCCTCCTTCAACGGCAGCTTCTGCATCTCCTGCAATGTGATCCGCAGAACGCTGCCGAGGGTGAAGCCTTGGGGGAAGCAGTGGGGGATGCGGACGCCGGCGCCGCTTAGTTCGAGGAAGTCGAGGGGGGGCTTGCGGCGGGCAAGGACGTGAACGAGTTTTCTTGGGAGGTCTTCGCGGTCGTCGGCGTTGAGGTGGAGCGGTTGGAGGTAATAGCCGAAGTGCATTTTGCGGAGGGCGGGAGTGCCGCCGGAGAATTCGGGGAGTGTGACGCTGAGGCCCAAGGCTCCGAAGATCCAGTTCTGCTGCGCGAATTCGCCGCGCCAGAAATCTTCTTCTTCGCCGGTAAGGTGTTCGAGACGCATCAGCGGGAGCGGTCGATCATGGCGGCCATTTTGTCCGGGCCCGGATAGCCGACCACGCGGTCGAGGACGACGCCATCGGTTCCTGCAATCACAACCGTCGGAAAGGCATGGACCTCGTAGCGATCCATCAGCGACTGCACATCGGGCCAGTTGCGGCCCTGCTCGCGCTGCGTGTCGACCACTTTTACGGCGATGAAGCGATTATTGATTTTCGCCGCCAAATCCTCATCCATGAAGACTTCTCGCTCCATCGCTTTACACGGGCCGCACCAGGCGGCGGAGAATTCGTAGAACACCGGCCGATGCGTTTGTCTGGCCATTCCCATCGCAATGTTCATCGGCATCCAGCGCACAAGATCGGATTCCGCCTTCTCCGGAAACCGCTCCGAGACGATGCGCGCCACGATCAGCAACACGGCGAGGATCAGCAGCCATATCGGCAGCGCGCGTTGTTTGGTGCGGTCGAAGGTCAGATTAGTCCGCGCCATACGGAACCTCCCGGCGCGAGAAGATCACGCACGCAAGCAGAACCGCAACGACAGCGTTGCACGTCATCATCAAAATCCAATTGCGATCGAACGACGTCATCGGATCGTCAGGAAAAAGATTCGATTCGACCACGCGGTATCCCTCGAGAATTCCGGGATGCGCGCGCAGCAGCCGGCCGATCGCGGCCATCTCGCCGCTCGCGGCGCCCTTCATGATCGCGAGGAGGCCGTAGATTCCGGAGAGCAGGATCTGTCCGCCGAGGTAGATGCCGACGTTGACGTAGGAGCGGGTAAAACTGCCGAACAGCGCGAGCAGCGAACACGTCAGCAGCACCTTGAGCGCGGACACGAGCGCCATCCAGAGAACGGTGCGCCAGACGATCGGCGTTCCGGCGATCAGACGCCCGATCACATCGCTGCAAAGAATGATGGCCACACCGACCCAGATCGAAAGCACCACTCCCGCAACGCGGCCGGTGAGATACGACGAGCGTCCGATCGGCTTACTGAGAATGAGCTGTAACGTGCCGGACGAAAACTCGGGACCGATGAGCTGGCATCCGGCGACGAGCGTGAAGAGACCGATCAGCGCATACGGCGCACCCGGCGGCGCACCGATCGCCGTCATCAACACTACGATGACGATCAGGATCAGCAGCACGGCGATGTAGCCGAGGTGCGCGAAGTGGCGGCGGATCGTTTCGAGGACGACGACCAGACTCACGCTTCACCTCGGAAGATCGATTCGAGATCGGCCGTTCGCCGGCGAACGTCGATGACGCCCGCACCGCTGCTGACAATCCGCGACACGAGCTTGGCCACATCCGCCTCGGACGCCACATTCGTCGCCACGACATCGTTCACCGGCACCGCGCCGGCTGCCGCTTCGACCGCGGCACTGTCGTACGAGCCCGGCAACAGCGTGACGACGATCGTGATGCGTGCGACCTCGCGCAACGCTTCGTCGCGAGCGATCACGCCGCCGCTGAGGAAGAGGACGCGATCGCAAACCTTCTCGATCTCCGCGAGTTGATGCGAGTTGAGCAGCACCGCCGCGCCCCTCGCCTTCTCCTCGGCGATCAGATCGCGAACAAGAAACACGCCGTTGGGATCAAGACCGGACGTGGGCTCGTCGAGAAAAAGAAAATCGGGATCGAGCATCAGCGCCTGGGCCATCCCGATCCGTTGCAGCATGCCGCGCGAGTATTGCGACAGTCGCTTGTCCTCGGCGTCCGCAAGCCCGAGCCGGTTGAGCAATTCGTCCACGCGCGCGTGCACTCGATCGCGAGGCACGCCCGCGAGGCGCGCCATGTAGCGCAGGAACGCGCCGCCGTTGGCGCGGCGATCGAAGTTCATCCGCTCCGGCACGAAACCCGTGCGGCGGCGAACATCGAGATCGTCGTTCGATCGTCCATCGATCGTGATCGAGCCTTCGTCCGCGTTCAGAAAGCCGACGATGCACGACATGAGCGTGGTCTTGCCGGCGCCGTTCGGGCCGATGAGGCCGACCACTTCGCCCGGCGCGATGGTCAGGTCGACGCCTTTGAGCACGGGACGCTTCACGCCAAACGGGTGGTATGTTTTCGTCAATCCCTCGACGCGGATGCCGTTCATTGCTGGAGTTTCCGCAAGCCGGCCACGAGCTCGTCGACTTTCGTTTTATGGAACACGTCGATGGTGTGCTGCAGCTCGCCCTCGGGCGTGGCCGTGAGATCGACGTTGTAGACCTTTTTCAGCGCGCCGCCGAGGTAGACCTTCGTTTCGATGCGCCACTCGGGACGCCAGAAGAATTCGGTTTGCACGGTGAGTTTTTTCGGGCCGACGTCGAACGCATCGAGGCGTCCCATCGGCGTAGTCTGCGGTTCCGGCATCTGCACGTATGGTAGCAGCGCTCAGGCGAAGAGGCGCGCCGCGTTGTCCCACAGAATTCTTCGCTCGACTTCTTCGCCGAGTCCGAGCGCGAGAAAGTCGTCGACATTTTTGCGCGGCGAGACGACGCCGGGCGACGGCCAGTCGGTGCCCCATACGATCTTGCCGGCGAGATCGGCGACGCGCGGAACGTAGCGCAGAAGCGATTTCGGCGGGATGCCGGAGATGTCGAGCATGACCTTGGCGTGGCGCCGCGCGAGGAAGAACGCGGTCTCGCCGTACAGCGGACGGCCGGCATGCGCGAGGATGATCGGCAAGCGCGGGAAGTCGTTCGCGACGTCGTCGATCGGCATCGGATCGGCGAAGACGTTGCGCGCCCGCGGAAAAATCGATGTGCCGGTGTGAAACATGACGGGGACGCCACGGTCTTCGCACTCGCGGTAGATCTCCGCGAGTTGCCACAGGTCTCCATCCTTGTACGCGTTCGGCGAGAAGAGCTGGTGCGGTGGATGGAGCTTGATCATGCGGATGCCGAGGTCGAGAACGCGGCGGATCTCATCGCGGACGTTGATCTCGTGCAGCGGATTCACCGAGCCCACGGGCAGCAGACGATCGCGATGATCGCGCGTGAAGTTCGCAATCCAGTCGTTCGTCTCGCGCGTGAAGCCCATGACGTCCGGCGAGACGTAGTTGATGCAGCAGATGCGATCGACCTTTTCGCGATCGAGGAAACGAACGACGTTGTCCGCCGAGGAGAGGATGTCTTTCGCGTCGGCGTGCGAAGGATCGGAGAGCATCGAAAGCACTTCAGGCTTAAGCATCTCCCACGGCTGGATGTGGAAGTGGGCGTCGAAGACGGGCATGTCTCTATTATGCGGCGCGAGGATCAAGAAAACCGTTTCACGCGGAGGCGCGGAGATGCGGAGCTATCTCTCCGCGACCTCCGCGTCTCCGCGTGAAACGGTTTTGAAATCACGCCATCATGACCAGGCGCATGCAAACCGCCGTATCCGGGCATGCGCCCTGAAACTCTGCCGAGGCCAGAAGCTGCGGATGGATCTCGTCGCGCTCGATCGGTTTAAATCCACGCTTCGCAAAGTACTCTTGCGCCGTCGTTGTCAGAAGATAGAACTCGCGGATGCCGCGCGAGGAGAGGCGATCCAGCAATTGCCGCACAATCCTTCTTCCCACTCCCCGGCTGCGATGTGATTCAGCCACGGCGACCGAGCGGATCAGCGCGACGAACTGGTACGCCTCGGAACCGGCACATCCGACGACGACTCCGCCATCGCGCGCCACGATGAAGGTTTTCCAGTGATCATCGAGTCCCGCTGTGGGAAGCTGATTGCGGATCAGCAGTTGTTCGATGACGGGTACGTCGGCAGCGGTGGCACCGCTGATGGTGATCTCGCCGTTGTCCATGTGTGTGGCGAGGATAGAACAAAAAGGCCGCACGGGTGCGCGGCCTTGTTCGTTCTTTCTGAGGTGATGCGGTCAGTGGCGGCTGCCGGAAGTGCCGAGGTCCTTGCTGGAGGGCTCTCCCATCTTTGATTTGCTGGAGCTGCCGAGGTCGCGGTCGCTCTTGCTCGAGCTGTCGTAACCGCCGCTCTGGCTGCCGCGGCTGTTCGGCTCGTTCAGATTGTCGGAGCGGCCGCTGTTCTTGCCGAAGTCTGCCGATGAGTCGCTCTTGTCCTTACCGATCTGCGACGAGGTGTTGCGGTTCACGTCGCCAACTGAGGCCGACTGATTGTTCTTGCTCATCTGGTCACGATCACGGTTTTCCATTTGTAGTCTCCTTTTTCGGGCTCGTTGCCCGTCGAACGGAGCTGCAATGGAGATGCCGAGTTATGGCGCTAAACTGCTGAGCTGGAATACCTTACAGCCGCGTCCGCAAGCTCCGCGGCATCGAGAAGATGCTGCAGTCGCAGCGTTGTAGCGCCGATGCCGTTGCTGATTGCGCGGCCGTCGATCGACGCTACCGGCATCACGCCCATCGTGGTGCTGGTGATGAAGGCTTCGTCGATTTCTAGCAACTCATCGACAGCGACCGGCCGCTGATCGATTCGGATTCCTGCTCCTTCGGCCAGGCCGATCACGCGATCACGCACGACGCCGGGGAGGATGTGCTCATCGAGCGGATGCGTGATCACGTCGCCGCCGCGAACCACGAAGAAGTTGGAGCTGGCGCCCTCGCGAACGACGCCTGCGTCGAGCAACAGGACCTCGTCGGCGCCTGCGCGCTGCGCCTTCTTTTTTGACAACGCATTCGCCAGGAGATTGACCGACTTGATGTCGCAATGCTTCCAACGAAGATCGAACGCGGTGATCAGCCGGATGCCGTTCGCTTTCTTCGCGGAATCAGGAAACTGGAAGGCACGCGAGTACGCGACCACGGTCGGCTCGAGGTTTTCGGGAAAGAAATGCTTGCGCTCCCCTTCGCCGCGCGAGATCTGAATGTAGACGATGCCGTCATCGAACGCCGTACGCTCGATCAGTTCGCGCATGACGGCGGCGAAGCGGCTCTCATCCCACGGCGATTGGATCTCGATCGCACGCAAGCCATTCTCCAATCGCCGGAAGTGATCGCCGAGGAAAACCGGCTTCCGATCGTTGAACTTGAACACTTCGTAGAGCGCGTCGCCAAACTGGAAACCGCGATCCTCGACGCCGAGTACCCGCTCGGCAGTCGTGGTGAAGCGGCCGTTGAAGTAGAGGATGTCGTTCATGCGGTTGGTCGTCGGGTTGCCGGGTTGCCAAGTTGTCGAGGTTACTTCGGCACTGAGTCGCCCAAGGCCGCCCCAGGTCGTGGTGCGCGTTTGACAACCGCTACGCACGCGTAGAGCGGTGGTGGTAACCGGGCAACTCGGCAACCCGGCAACCGGCACCTCACGGATTCACCGCCTTCACGATCACCACCGTCCGGTCGTCCTGCTCGCCTGGTCCCCACTCAGTCACACGGGCCAGGATCTCTTTGGCGATCTCCTTCGAGGGCCGCTCGCGATTTGCGGCCACGAGCGTTTGCAGGCGCTCCAGAGTGAACTCTTCGTCGTCGGCGTTGTGCGCTTCGACCACGCCATCCGTGTACATGCAGAGCAGATCGCCGGCGTTCATTTTGGCGAAGCCGCGCATGTACGTCGCGTCAGGAGTCGGGCCGAGCACCGGGCCGCCGTTCGCGAGCATTTCGTAGGTGACGCCGTCGGAACGGAGGATGAACGGGAAGTTGTGGCCGGCATTGCAGTAGATGAGGATGCCGCCTGTTTCCAGCTCGCCATAAAACAGCGACACGAACTTCGTCGTCAGCCGGCCCCGATGGATGATGTGATTGAGCTTCTCCATCGTGCGGATGATTTTGAAATCGCGGTCGGTGGCCATGCGCAGGCCCATGTAGATGTCGCGCACAACCAGCGCCGCAGGCAGTCCGTGGCCGGAACCGTCGGCGATGGCAAGTCCGAGGATGTTGTCGGAGATGGGGATGAAATCGTAGAAGTCGCCGCTGACGACGTCGGCGGAAACGGTCTTCCCCCAGATGTCGAATCCTTTGTACTGCGGCACGCGCTGCGGCAGGATCGATTGCTGGATGCGCTGCGCTTCGACGATGAGCGATTGATAGCGATCGGCGCGCAGCCGCTGGTTGACGGTGTAGCGAATGAGATTGAGCGAGAAGAGGATGTCTTCGCGGCTGAGGTTCGGAGCGACGTCGAAGCCGAGGATGTGCGTATGGTTGTCACCAGCGGCAACGGCGGCGAACCGCTGCGCACCAAGTTGCGCTTCGAGCACCGGATCGACGCCGGGATCGTTCGGCTCCATGACCACGACCCCGTTCTCGAGCACGAGCTCGATCGGCTTGTAGTCGCGCGGCACGGTAATCCCGAGCGGACCGTCGGTACAAACGCCGAATCGCCCTACGAGCTCGTAGCAGTTCTCGTCGGTGAGCTCGTAAATCCGCCCGCCGGTGATGCCGAGCTCCTCACGAAAGTTTGTAGCGATAGTCTGCCCGATCTGCTCGATCGTGAAGCGCGTCGATTCGGTGTTCTCGATCTGTTCGAGCGTGCGCTCGACTTGGGTTAGGAGGCGTTTGTAGTCCAAGGTGTTTAGGTCTCGCGTTCGTGAGAAAGAAACCAGTCAATGATGCGCTGATCTCTATCGTTCTTCATGTCGAAGATTGAGTGGAACTTCCTGACGCCGGGAGGGAAAACTTTCGAACGCGGGCTCGGACTCATCGCGCGGTACGCTGACCAGGCCCGTTCAAGGAGCTCATCGCGATCGTCCATCGCATCTCGGTTCCCGTTCGTCATTACTTCAATTCTACGCCGTCTAATTCGTAGGGGGCCTTGACATCGAGAAGGCCAAGTACAGTCGGGTAAACGTCGGCAATGTAAGGTGCCCGATCCGTAGCCAGCTTCCTGTTATAGAAAAAGATCCCCTTCACAATCTCCGGATCCACCGAGCAATGATCCCCGCTCCACGGCTGCTTGTTTGGTTCGATGAGCGCTTTTGGGATGCCGCCCAGCGATGTCTGCCACGAGACACGGTAGCCGTCGTTGTTGGTCACGAAGAGATCCGGGATCATGTTCGGATCGAACTGGCGGTAGACCTCTTCGCGCGCGAGCACGCGGCGCACCGGCTTCTCCATCGTCTCCGGATCGGTCATCGTCACGAGGCGCGCTTTCAGCTCCGCTTTGAGCGCATCGACCTCGGCGCCGGGATTCACGATCCCCTGCGACTCGCGGCCTTTCGTGTTGATGTACATCTCGCCGAGGCCCATGGCGTAGGCGCGCGTGTGCGACCAATCGACGTTCTCCCAGAACTGGCCGGAATCGAAGAGCATCTCGACATTTCGATCTTTGACTTGCACGCCACTCTTGAGCGTCATGTAGCCGTTCATCACCAGCCACGTGTTGTAGTTCACTGATTTTCGGAACGACGCGAAACCGTGATCGGACAGGACGATCAGTGCGGCGTGATTCTTATCCGCGGCGGCCATGGCATCGCCGACGATCGCGTCCATCAATTGGTACGACCGCAGCAGTGCATCGCCCCACTTCGCCGCCAGCGCCGCGTTGTACGCGGGATGCTTCAAATCCATCAGCCGCCAGAAAACGTGGCCGACGCGATCCGGAAACTCGAAGCACTGCACCATCAACTCCTGGTCGCCAGTCAGGAATGCATCGAACATCTTCCGGTCCTGCGCCACGGTGAACGTCATGTCATCCCAGAACATCTGTTCGTCCGCGAATCCCTCGGAGATCGCCCACGTGTCGATCTGCCATCCGAGCGTTTTGTAGAGGCCGTAGTCGCGCGCCAGTTGCGGCGCCCATTTCGGCGGCGAAGAGATGTTGAAGCCGGGCGGCAGATTGCGCGGATCGAAGTTGATCGGCGACAAATACAACCTCACCTCAGGCTGCGAAGAGATGAGGTGGAAGCGGCTAATTCCGTGAAGTTTGAT
>DATAMS010000621.1:0-2585 GCA_036260495.1 Thermoanaerobaculia bacterium | reverse complement strand
TAGACGAGGGCGTTGTCCTCGGACTCGATCTTCGTAATCGGATGCTCGCCGCCCCAGCGATACGCTTCCCTCGCGTAGAACTCGAGAAAGTCGATCGCCTCGGCGGTGTCGGCGTCGGCTTCCGGCCACGTCTTGCCGACTTCGTACACCATCGTCGCGGAGAACTCGTGCTTGCGCTGCCGCATCAACGCGGCGGCGCGAACGAGCAGACCGGCGCGGACTTCGAGCGGCTCGCGCTTCCACGTTTCGAACGCTTTCCACGCGGCATCGAGCGCCTGCTCGACGTGCTGTTTCGTGGCCTTGTTGAAGCGGCCGAGGAGTTGGGACTTGTGGGAAGGATTGATCGAATCGTAGGTCTTCAATCCTGTAATCTGTTCGCCGCCGATGACGACCGGATACTCGCGGCCAAACTCGGCGCGAACGGTGGCCAGGGCTGCTTCCATCGCTGCTTTTTCTTCCGGTTTGGTAAAGTCGGTCAGCGGCTCGTTCTTGAATTCAGTCAGCATCATTCCTCCGGGTGGATCAGAAATCAGGGATCAGGAGATAGGCGATCAGGCCAATGACTGATCTCTGCTTTTTCCGGGTCTCCAAGTTGCAAGTTCGGAATCAGGGATCAGCGATCAGGAATCGAGATCGCGAAAACCGTGAAATCGAGATCCGAGTCAGGAAATGCCCCTGGCCTCTGATCTCTAGTCTTTACTTTCTGATCTCTGCTTTTTATGTACTCGAAAACTCACATCACCGCAATCGCCATCGTGCTCACCGTGCTTTTCTGGGCGTCCTGCTCGATCTCGTTGCCGTGGGCGCATGAGCCGATCGGCCAGGAGATCAACCTCGCGTTCGTGATTCGGAACAATCTCGTATTCCTGCCGTCAGCGACCATCGACGGGCGGAGGGGACAATTCCTCCTCGGTACCGCGGCGCAGCACACCGTGGTCGATCGCGCGTTCGCAGGTCAGACTTCCCGGCAGATGAAGCTGGAGCTCGATGAAAAGGAATCGCTCCGTTTCACGCCGGAGCTCATCGACATGCACGGAGTGGCCGATGCGATCATCGGCGCCGACGTCTGGGGCACGCGCGCGATCTCAATCGATTACGCCTCGGGGCTCATCACGTATCAAAAGGAAGGCATCCATCCGGAGCTGATGACCATTTTTCGCTTCGACGCCGAGCCGCGAGTCAATGTGGTCGTCGATGGCAAAGAGATCGCGGCCATCATCGACACGACATCGCCCGATACGCTCGTCGTGCCGCGCGGCAGCGCGCCGGAGTCGCGCAGAAAGGCGCACCTGCAGTTGGCCGGCTCCGACCTCGGGACGATCGACATCCGGCTCGCGGACGTTTCCGCGCCGCGCATCGGCAACCGGCTCCTGTCGAAATTTCTGGTCACGATCGACTACGGAAAACGCGAAGCCGGCCTTTGGCGCGACCCTCGCACGCGGTAGCACGGCTACAATGCCCACCATGCGCCGCACGCTCATCGCCCTGATTCTCGGCATCGCCGCATCCGCGAATGCGCAGACGTGGCAATTCCATGGCTTTCTCACCGGCCGCGAGACGTATGTGAATGCACAGCCGTCGTGGCTTCAGGGCGGCGTCGGACGTTTCGACGTTGGCGCTGACACTCCCGATGATCATCGCATCGTGAACGTCGACAGTGCGCAACTCGGCATCGACTGGACGCCGGCGGGGTGGCTCCTGCTTCATGCCGACGGCATCGCGCGGCAGGAGCAATCAGGCTTTCACGGCAAGCGCGCCGGCATCGTCCAGGCCTATGCCGAAGTGTTCAACGATCACTGGCGCCTTCGGGCGGGCGAATTCTGGCTGCCCACCTCGCGCGAGAACACCGATCCGATGTGGACGTCGAAATACACGATCACCTACTCTGCGCTCAACTCCTGGATCGCGCAGGAAGTGCGTCCCATCGGCGCGGATCTGCAATGGTCGCCTGGCTTCTACGTCACGCTCGGAGCAACCGCCTTCCGCGGCAACGACACGATGGGAACGCTCCTCGCCGCGCGCGGCTGGACCTTCGGAAATTACCTCACGACCTACGACGAGAACATGCCGCTCCCCTACCCGGAAACGACGAAGCCGATGGGAGCCGATCTCGATCACAAGAACGGCTACTCCGAGCGCATCCGCGTGTCGCTACCGGAGCGCGCCATGATTCAGTTCGCGCACATCGACAATCGCGCGCCAATTGCCCCCTTCCCGATCAACGGACAGACGCCGTGGCAGACCCACTTCAATGTCATCAGCGCCGACGCGGGATCGAAGCCGACGACCATCGCCGCGGAGTGGGCGTACGGATCGACCGCCGTCGGATTCCCAGGCGGCAGCTTCACGATGGATTTCGATACCGAGTACGTGTTGGTGTCGCACGCGTTCGGCCACGAGCGCCTCAGCGCACGCGTGGAGCGCTTCTCCACGCGCGATGCATCGCGGCCAACCGTTGATTTCGCCCGCGAGAACGGTCGCGCGTGGACGGTGGCCTGGATGCACGAAACCAGCGCCCGCTCCCGCACCGGCCTCGAATACGTTCGCGTCACCGGCGACCGCCCCGGCGTCGCGGGATCGTTTCC
>DATAMS010000616.1:0-4875 GCA_036260495.1 Thermoanaerobaculia bacterium | reverse complement strand
GCGTCCGTTGTCGGCATCGGCGATGAAGAGATTGCCGGCATCATCGAACGTCAATCCATGCGGCCGTTTGAGCGATGCCTCGCGGGCCGGACCGTTGTCACCGCTGTAGCTCCCGCCGCCATTCCCCGCGAAGCGCTCGATCACGCCCGTCGCAAGGTTCACCCGCTGCACGCTGCTCCCACTCTCCTCGGCGATGTAGAGATTGCCCTTCGTGTCGGCCGCCAGCCCGTACGGCGCAGTGAGCACGATGGACTTCGCCTGCAAACCGTCGCGCGTGCCGCCGCCCGCGTACGTGAAGATCGACTGCGCGAAAAGCGCGGGCGCAATCAAAGCTACGAACGAAAGCTTCCAGAGCCGGCGGATCATTTGCGTGAGGCGATCACGATACTCGCGTCATGAGAAAAAGTCGCACGCGAAGGCGCGAAGACGCGAAGGGGCTCTTAGTCAGTTTCGCGTCTTCGCGTGCGACCGGCTCAGTGTCCCCGCAACCCCGTCAACGATGCTTGCCCGAGGATGTGGCCGCGGATGACGACGCGGAGTTTGCGCCAGGTCATCGGTGTGCCGGCGTCGTCGATCGATGGAAGGTCGAGCGCATAAATCGTGAACCGATACTTGTGCGGCGGCCCCTCGGGTGGGCAAGGTCCGCCGTAGTTGCGCTGGAGAAAATCGTTCCAGGCGTGACGGCCGCCGTCGGGAATGTCCTTCTCATGCGAGCCGGCACCGGCGGCAAGCGACGTCGCGGTCGAAGGAATGTTGTAGACCGACCAGTGGACGAAGCCATCGCCATCGCGCGCTTCGAAATCGTCCATCACCAGCGCGAAGCTGCGCGTTCCGGCGGGGGCGTTCGACCACTCCAGCGCGGGAGAGATGTTCGCGCCTTTGCAATCGAGGCCGTTTAGGAGCGTGCTGTCCGCGAGTGTCTCGCCCTCGCGAAAGGCGGAGCTGCGAAGCGCGAACGCGTTCGGCCGATCGACCGCAGGAACCCGTTTCCAAACGACGTCTTCGTTGTTGCGACGGTCGATCAACGCGTCGATCGTGCCGTTGTCGCCGGTATGAAAGAGCCGCCGTCCTTCCATTCCTTTTCTAAAAAAGATCTCGCTCCCCTCGGGAATCAGAAGTTCGCGCGCGCGTCCGTCGCGCTGCGCAAACAACTGCCCATCTTCGAGCGTGACGGTCATTCGCGTTCCCGGCGTCAGCTCGTAGGTGCCCGCGTAATCGGCGAGCCGTTTCGAATCCGCTTTTCCCGCCGCTGGATCTTCGTAGTAGCGAAGCACTTGCGTGGCCACGATCTGCCATTTTCCGTTGCGGTACATCCACGTGTCCGTGCCGTGATAGCGCGCGTAGAGCTGCTGTCCCCAGATCGTCTCCGATTCGTCGGTGTCGTAGCTGAGGATGGCCGTGTCGTTCACGATGCGGCTCTGCGCGTTCTTCACCTTGATCGAGCCTCCGTATCCCTTCGGAATCGGCACGACGTCGGCGAGGAGCTGCGTCTTGTTCATGCTGCGTCCCTTCTCATCGAAGAAGAGGCAGTCATCGGCGTAATACTTTTCCCACGGCGTGCGATCGCCGGGAACGACCGAGTCCATCAGCTCCTGCGTGCGGCGCTCGAGCTCAGCCTGCGTAATCGGCGGAACGGCGCGCGCATTGGCGTTTCCATTCGAGCCAGCGCTCACGCACGCGGATGCAAGCAGCAGCGACAGCGACGCGCAGATCAAGCGATATCCGATCATCAAGGACCTCCCGAGAAATTGCGGATGCAGGCTACGGCAGCGATGCGCGCTCCGCAACGCTCACATCGAAGCTGTTTCCGCCAGTTCACAGCCTCGGCGACACCATTCGCTGCATTCCTTCGCGTTTTGGCCACGCCTCGGGCAGACTGGCCGGCATGACTTCTCGCCGCGTGGCGTGGCAATTCGCTGCGTTGTTCTGGACCGTGTTCGGATTCGTCTCCGGGTTTCAAGTCTGGATCAGCATGATCACGCACGGCCATTCGCCGCTGCGGCTGATTGGTTACTACGTCATCGTCTGGGAGGCGTGGCTCGGCGCGACCGCGTTCATCTTCTGGCTGGCCCGGCGATTCCCGGTCGTGCCTCCGAGGCGGCTCTCGATCCTCGTGCATGTGCTGGCGGCGTGCGCGCTCGGCGTCATTCACAGCCTCAACTCGATCACGTTGATGATTCTGATGCGGCCGTACGACCGGATGACCGCCGAGATCTCGCAACTGCGCATCAGCGAGATTATTTTCTACCGCCTGCCGCTCGTCTGGGTGCTTTACTGCCTCATCCTCGGTTGCGCGATCGCGCTCGAATACTACGAGCGTTACCGCGAGCGCGCCCTCCAGGCCGCGCAGCTCGAGGCTTCGCTTTCTGATGCGCGGTTGCGCGCGCTCGAGCTGCAACTGCAACCGCACTTTCTGTTCAACACGCTGAACGCGATCAGCGCGCTGGTGCGCAGCCGCCGCAACGACGAGGCGGTCACGATGATGGCCGGGCTGAGCGAACTGCTTCGCTACACCCTCGATCACTCCGGCAATCCGCAGGTCGCCCTCGGCGACGAGATTTCCGTCCTTCGCCGCTACCTCGAGATCCAGCGGGCGCGGTTTCCTGATCGCATGTCGTTCACGATCGATGCGTCGGCCGAAGCGGAGCGGGGACTGGTGCCGACGCTGCTGCTTCAGCCGCTGGCCGAGAACGCGGTGAAATACGGAATCGAAGTCAGCGCGTCGCCGGGCGTGATCTCCGTGCGCGCGGCGCGCAGCGGTGACCGGCTCACCATCGAAGTATTCAACAGCGGCACGCTCGGCACGCACGGCAACGGCGGCATCGGTCTGCGCAACACGCTGGCGCGCCTTCGCCACATTCACGGCAACGACGGACGATTCGATCTCACCAGCGTGAAGGGCGGCGTGCTCGCGGCGGTGTCCGTTCCGTGGCAGGAGACGGCGTGAGCAGCGAGCCGCTGCGCGTCATCATCATCGATGACGAGCCGCTGGCGCGCGACTCGATTCGTGCGCTGCTCGAAACTGACGCGGAGGTGCGGGTGGTGGGGGAGGGAACGGGCGCGGAGGGGGCGGCGCTCATCGCACGCACGCGGCCGGACCTCATGTTTCTCGACATCCAGATGCCCGAGGTCGACGGCTTCGCGCTACTCGAACAGGTTGGTGCGGCGACGGTTCCAGCGGTCATTTTCGTCACCGCGTACGACCGCTTCGCGCTCAAGGCATTCGAAGTTCACGCGCTCGACTATCTCCTCAAGCCGTTCGACGACCGCCGTTTCGCCAGCGCGCTCGCGCACGCGAAGGAACGCGCTCGCGGGATTCTGCGCGGCGACGTCGATACGCGCATCGCCGCGTTGTTGAAAGAGCGCAGCGAAGGATCGCGATCGCGCTTTCTCATTCCGGTGCGCGACAAGACCATCGTCGTCGACGCCGCAGATATCGACTGGATCGAGGCGTCCGACTACTACGTGACGATCCACGCCGGCACATCGGCGCATCTTCTGCGGCAAACGATGGACGAGATCGAAACGCAGCTCGATGCCGCGCGCTTCTTCCGTACTCATCGCTCGACGATCGTCAATATCGACCGCGTGCGCGAGATCCATCCGTTGTTCCGCGGCGACTGCGCGCTGGTGCTCGATGGCGGACAGCGTCTGAAGCTGAGCCGGAGTCGAAGGAAGGACTTCGAGGCTCGCTTTCGGCAGTGATTTCTCAGAGGCAATCACCACAAAGACACAAAGGACACGGAGTTCCTTTGTGGTCTTTGTGTCTTTGTGGTTCAAGCCTTTTTAGCCACATACAGCACGTGCGGATGAGGGTAACCGAAGTCGATGCGTTTGCTGCGAGCGTTGACGAAACCGAGGCGCGTGAGTCGAGCGAGGAACGCGGCGGGAGATTCGTAGGTGAATGATTCGCCGAGCGTGAGATTGAGCGTTGACGCGATTCGCTCCTGCAGCGCGTTCCAGGCGTTCTTGATCCGCGCGGTCGGGTCTTGTTCTTTGATGATGAGAGTGCCACCGGAAGCGAGGCGCTCGCGGCAGCGGATGAGCAACGCATCCCAATCGGCGATCGGGATTTTGTAGAGGACGTCGATGATCGAGATGGCGTCGAAGGTGCCTTTCACAACGTCATCGAGTCCAATGACTGACTCCACGCCTCCGATCGGCCGCACCTTGCGCATGTCGGGCTCGACGCCCACAACCCGTCGCGCGCCACGCGCATGCGCGAGCGTCGCGAAGACGCCGTGGCCGGCGCCGATGTCGAGCAGCACGGCCCCGTGCGGCACCGCGTCGAGCACGCGCAGCATCGGGCAGGTGAGGAAGCGCACCAGCGTGTGGACGCGGTCGCGCAGCGGGCGGCGACCGTAAACGCGGTGCAGTACGATTAACGCGCGGATGAATCCCACACGAGCGATTGTACGGGGCTGGTGGCGTGAAGCGCTCGGCGCGGTGATCGTGCTGGTGTCGCGCCTCCTCACCATGCCGCGCACACCGTGGGAAAACGACGAGTTTCTATTTGCCGAGGCGGTGAAGAATTTCGATCCGTCGCGGTATCACCCGCATCCGCCCGGCTATCCGCTGTTCGTCATCATCGGCAAAGTCTTCAACGCGTTTGTGCACGATCCGTGGCGCGGGCTTGTGATCTTCGGCGTCATCGCTGCACCGATCGGATTCATTGCGTTGGCGCGCGCGTTTCGGAACTGGATCGACGATCCCGATCTCGCTGTCTGCGGCGCGCTGGTCTACTACTTTTCCGCGTCGATGCTGGTTCATGGATCGCTCGCACTCTCCGACGGTCCGGCGATGATGTTTGTGGCGCTTGCTCTCTTCGCGATCAGCAACCGGCACGATGATGCGCACGAGCGCAATGCCATCGCG
>DATAMS010000612.1:0-11554 GCA_036260495.1 Thermoanaerobaculia bacterium | reverse complement strand
TTTGGCGCAGCCGGAGCGGCCGAGCTGCGCGGCCACGGTGGCGAACATGCTCGATGGAATGGCCAGGTAGTGCAGCGGATGCTCGGCGCTTCCGAGCGCCTGCCGGAGCCGATCGAAGGTGGCATCGTCGCGATAATCGCCGTCGATGTATTGCAGCAGCGCGACGAGCTTCGCGAAGGCCTCTTCGTCGACGCCGCCGCCGTGCTCGGCGAGGCTGTTCCTCCCCCGCTCGCGCAACTGGTCGAGCGACCAGCCGGCTTTGGCCACGCCGATCACCGGAACGTTCAGGGTCCCTCGCTTGATCATCGCCTGCAGCGCAGGAAAGATCATCTTGTAGGCGAGATCGCCGGTCGCCCCAAAGAAGACGAGCGCATCGGATTGCGGGGCTGCGGTCACGAGAACTGCTCCGGAAGATTTCGCATGGACGGTGAGGATAACGGAAAGGGGTCAGGTCGAAACCGAAACTGACGACCGCGGTTAACAGAACTTCATTGGGCGTAGCCGCGATTTACGTAGGTCGGACTCTCTAGTCCGACTGGTCGTGATGTCGGACTAGAGAGTCCGACCTACGTAGATCTTGTTTTGTCCGCTCCAACAAAAACGGCCACCTCGCGGTGGCCGTTTTCATTAAACCTTTGTTTTCGATTACCAGATCCGGACGCGATCCTCGGGTTTGATGTAATTCGCGTCGCCTTCCTTCACGTCGAAGGCCGCGTACCAGGCGTCGACGTTGCGGAGCGGCTGGAAGGCGCGCACTTGTCCGGGCGAATGCGGATTCGTGGCGACGAGCTGGCGAAGCGCATCGTCGCGTGTCAGCGTGCGCCATACCTGCGCCCAGCCCAGGAAGACACGCTGATCGCCAGTAAAACCGTCGAGCACCGGCGCTGGCTGACCGTGCAGCGAAAGGTGGTAGGCGTCGAGCGCCATCAGGATGCCACCGAGGTCGCCGATGTTCTCGCCCATGGTCAATTTGCCGATGATGTGCGTTCCGGGAAGCTGCGGAAGGTTGATCGCTTCGTATTGCGCGCCGTACTTCGCGGCCTGCACATCGAACTTCGCTGCATCCTCGGGCGCCCACCAGTCGCGGAGCATGCCAGTGCCGTCTGACTTGCGGCCCTGATCGTCGAAGCCGTGCGTGATCTCGTGACCGATCACGGCGCCGATGCCGCCGTAATTCACAGCCATATCCGCTTTCGGATCAAAGAACGGCGGCTGCAGAATCGCGGCGGGAAAAACGACTTCGTTCTTCGTCGACTGGTAGTAGGCGTTGACGGTCTGCGGCGTCATACCCCATTCCTGCTTGTCGACCGCATGGCCGATGCGGCTCAGGTCACGCGCCCACTCGAACTTCGCGGCGCGCTCCGAGTTGCCGACGAGATCACCCTCGCGAATCTCGAGCTTCGAGTAGTCGCGCCACGTCGACGGATAGCCGATCTTGACGTTGAAGTGCGCGAGCTTGTCGAGCGCGCGGGTTTTCGTCTCCGGGCTCATCCACTGCAGGTTTTCGATGCGGCCCTTCATCGACGCGCGAAGGCCGGCGACGAGCTGCTCCATCTTCGCCTTCGACTCCGGCGGGAAGTATTCGGCGACGTACGTCCGGCCGATCGCCTCGCCCATCGTTCCCTCGGCGGCGCCAACCGCGCGCTTCCAGCGAGGACGCTGTTCTTTCGTGCCGTTGAGGAACTTCGAACGGAACTCCCAATGCGTATCGACGAAACGCTTCGAAAGGAGCGGTGCCGCGTCATCAGCGACGTGGAACGCTTCCCACGCCTGGAGAGTCGCCACCGGAGTAGCGGCGAAGACCGCGGCGATCTTCGGCAGCGCGGTGTTCTGGCGCACGACCGCGCGATCGACCTTGTCGAGTCCCGCTTCCTTGAATGACACGAGCCACGGGAATCCCGGGGCGCTCTTTTCCAACTCGGCGATGGTGGTCGGGTTGTAGGTCTTGTCGCGATCACGGCTCTCGGCGGGCGTCCAGTGTGCCTCGGCGATCTTCGTCTCGAGCGCGACGACATCGGCTGCGCTCTTCTCGGGCTCGGCCCAGCCGATGAGTCCGAGCATGTCGGCGACGTACTTCTGATAACGCTCTTTCCGCGGCTTGAAGTTTTCTTTCAGATAGATCTCGCGGTCGGCCAGGCCGAGGCCTGCCTGCGAGATGTAGAGCGTGTACTTGTCGGGATTTTTGGCGTCGTCGCCGACACCCGCGCCAAAGAAGGCGCTGCCGAATCCGCGTGCGGAACTGCCCATGATGCGGGCGATGTCATCGCGCGTCTGCGCCTTCTTGATCTTGTCGAGATAGGGCTGGATCGGCTTGGCGTCGAGCTTCTCCGCGGTGGCCTCATCGAGATACGAACGGTAAACGGCGGCGACCTTCGCCTCGTCGGAGCCCGGCTTCAGGCTCTTGTCGGCGGCCCAGCGATCGAGCAGCGCGTGCACGCGCGCCTCGGAAAGATCGCCGAGGACTGCGAAGGCGCCGTATCCCGTCTTGTCGGCGGGAATCTGCGTCGTGGCTGCCCATTTGCCGTTGACATACTTGAAGAAATCGTCACCCGGTTTGACCGAGCGATCCATGGCGTCGAGGTCAATGCCCCAGGTTCCGTACCGCTGCGCAGCGATGGGCGCTGAGGCCGTTGCGGGCGCGGCCGTTTTCGCGTCTTCGGCGAACGCGGTAAAAGCAATTGTGGATGCAAACAGACTAAGTGCGATCGCACTGATCGTGCGATCAAGACGTCTTATGCTCATGCGTATTGTCCCTTCAGGTTGGATGGAGCGGTTTTTGGAGCGCTCAGAATAACAAAACCGTGGACGAAAGACTGCCAGTGACACAGTTCGTTCACTGAGGCGTTTTCGATGGCCGCTCACTGTCAAGCACGCTCATCTGACGTTCGTCGTAGCGCGTGCCGGCGACCTCGTCCGCGGGAACGGCGCGCTCGATCTCGCTCAGTTCCTCGCTACTCAAACGGATCGCGAGCGCGCCGAGGGAATCTTCGAGCTGCTGTCGCGTGCGGGCGCCGATGACGGGAACGATGTTCTCGCCGCGCGCCATCACCCAGGCAATCGCGAGTTGAACCGGCGTCACGTTGTGTGCGGCGGCGATGATGCGGAGAGCGTCGATGAGCTTCTGGTTGCGGACGAGATTCTCTTCGCGGAAGCGTGGCATGTGCGCGCGAAAATCGTTCTTCCCCTGCGGCAACGATCCGCTCAGCAATCCGCGAGAAAGCACGCCATAGGCCGTAACGCCGATCCCGAGCTCACGCAGCAGCGGAAAGATCTCCCGCTCCGGCCCGCGGCTGATGAGCGAGTATTCGATCTGCAGGTCCGCAATCGGATGGACCGCATGCGCGCGGCGAATCGTCTCGACACCGACTTCCGACAGTCCGATGGCGCGGACGTAACCAGCTTTCACAAGCTCCGCGATCGCGCCGATGGTTTCCTCGATCGGGACATTTGGATCGAGCCGCGCCGGCCGGTAGACGTCGATGTAATCAACATTGAGGCGTTTCAACGTGTACGCGAGGAAGTTCTTGACCGCGGCAGGACGCCCATCGACGCCGAGCCACGCGGAGTCCGGCCCGCGGAGCGCACCAAACTTGACGGACAGCATCACCTCGTCGCGCCGTCCTCGGATTGCGCGTCCGATGAGCATTTCGTTGTGACCCATCCCGTAGAAATCGCCGGTGTCGATCAGATTGATGCCGCTATCGATGGCCTGCTGAATCGTGGCGATGCTCTCGTTCTCATTCGCGGCGCCATACATTCCAGACATACCCATGCAGCCGAGAGCGAGTGGGAAGACTTCGAGGGAACCGAGGCGGCGCGGGTTCGTCATCGGACAAAGATAGGGGATTCGGCCCCACAGATTCAAAAGCATTTCACGCGAAGACGCGGAGGACGCGAAGAAAACCTCCGCGATCTCCGCGGGTTTTAAGCGAGCGACTTCAACACCTTCTCGTATTCGTCGTGTGGACCGATCCAGAACCAGACCACCTCATCGCTCGCTTGCAGCACGCCGACAGCTCGATAGCTGCGTCCCACGCGTGCGGAGACAAGACGGTTCGAGCCATGAACACGTTTGAAGTGCAAACCCGGATGACGCGGATTTTTCTGAAATAGCCGGTAGGCCGCGCGAGCCTGTGAGCGAATCTCGGCTGGCAGCGCGGAGAATCGTTGACGAAACTCGGGAGCCGTGTGCGATTTCACAACGTCTCGGGATCAAGCGGACGTGTGCGACCGCGGCGATGATCCTCGAGCGCCTTGTCGGCCATGCGCTCGATCACCTCGGACGGTTGGGCGAAAAGGTCGTCCCATTTGCGATCGGCGTCGATTTCGGCCAGCAGCCACGCGCCGATTGCTTCCTGCTCCTCTTCCGGCAGTTCCTTTGCGGCGGCGTAGGCCTCATCGAGAAGGTTGCTCATCGACATATTCTAGTCCTTGGCCGTCGCGGACATCGGCGTGCCGAGGAGCTTTTGGACGATCTTCTCGGCTGCGGCGAGGCCGTCCTTCGCGAGGATCTCGATCGCCAGGTCGCGTGCTTTTTCCATCAGCTTGATGTCGCGGACGATGTTGCCGAAGCGGAAGCGCATGGCGCCGGATTGGCGGGTGCCGAGGAGCTCGCCGGCGCCGCGGAGGCGGAGGTCGAGCTCGGCGAGGTCGAAGCCGTTCAGCGTTTTGGCGAACTGCGTGAGGCGGTCTTTTTCGATGTCCGACACCAGCACACAGTACGACTGACGCGCTCCCCGGCCTACGCGTCCGCGCAGCTGATGCAATTGCGAGAGACCGAAACGATCCGCATCGATGATCAGCATCATTGACGCGTTGGCGACGTCGATGCCGACTTCGATCACAGTCGTCGAGACGAGGATGTCGATCTCGCCGCGCTTGAAACGCTGCATGGTCTCTTCCTTTTCGGCCGGCTGCATGCGTCCGTGAATCATGGCCGCCCGCCGGTTTGGGAAGCGCTTCGCCGTCGCCTCGAAGCCGAGCGTGAGCGGCTTGAGGTTCGATTTCTCCGACTCCTCGATGATTGGATAAACGATGTAGACCTGCGCGCCGGCGGCGATCTCGGTATCGATGAAGTGATAGACACGCTCGATATGCGTGGCCGAACGGACGGCAGTCTTGATCTTCTGCCGGCCCGGCGGCAGCTCGTCGATGACGGAGAGCTCGAGATCGCCGTACATCGCCAGCGCCAGTGAGCGCGGAATCGGCGTTGCGGTCATTACCAGGATGTCGGGCGTGTCGCCTTTCGCGAAAAGGCGCTGCCGCTGCTCGACGCCGAATCGATGCTGCTCGTCGACGATGGCCAGGCCGAGGGATTTGAAGACGACGCGATCTTCGAGGAGGGCGTGCGTGCCGACAACGAGCTGAATGACGCCGTCGCGAAGGCCGGCCAGAAGTGTGCGCCGTTCGCCGGCGCTCAGCGAGCCGGTGCTCTTGGCGACGACGAGCGAGTGGTCAACTAGTTGACGGATGCGCTGGTAGTGCTGCTCGACGAGAATCTCCGTCGGTGCCAGCAACGCCACCTGATGCCCGTTGCGCACCATGATGATCGCAGCAATCAACGCGACGATCGTCTTGCCGCTGCCGACGTCGCCTTCGAGCAGCCGGTACATCGGCTTGTCGGACTGCAGGTCGCCCGCGATTTCTCTGACGACGCGTTTCTGCGCGTTCGTCAATCGAAAGGGCAAGATCTGTTTCACCTCGGCGCGCATGGCGTCGTCGACGACGATCTTGCGCGTTTTCGTCACCACTTCTTCGCTGGCGCGGCGCACGCGCAACGCGAGCTGCAGTGTGAAGAACTCCTGCAGGATGATGCGGATGTGCGCCCGCGAGCGGCGCGCGAGAAACGCGTCGTCGAGCTGCGGCGGGCGGTGGATCTGTTCGAGCGCGGGCGCGAGATCGATCACGCCGAGTCTTTTTCTCAAATCAGGATCGAGCGGATCGTCGATCGATGGAAGCGCGGCCAACGCGCCGCCGATGATCTGCCGCAACGCTTTCGGTGGGATGTTGCCGACCTTCGAGTAGATCGGAACGATGGCGCCGTCGGCTTCGTCGTCCCCTTCGAACTTTTCCCAATCGGCGCTCTCGACCTGGAGCTGACCGTATGCCGAGAGCTTCGGCGCTCCGAACACGGCCAGCCGGTCGCCGCGCTTGATCTGATCGGCGAGAAAGCCCTGATTGAACCAGACCAGTTTCACCGCGCCGGTGCCGTCTTCGAGCACCACTTCGAACACTTTCATCCGCTTCAGCCGCGTGGTGTGCAGAGTTGCATTCATCACTTTGCCGCGCAGCAAAATAGGCTTATCGACATGAGCGCCGAGGTCGACAATGCGAACGGGGTGACGGCGATCTTCGTAGCGGAATGGAAGGTTGTAGATCAGATCGCCGGCAGTCGCGAATCCCGCCTCTTCGAGTTGCTTGGCGCGGCTAGGTCCCGCGCCGGGCAGCGCGCGGACAGGCGTGTCGGCAGTAATCGTCACGGAGCTATTGTCGCGTGCAGATGCGAATCACGGAAGGATCTCTACGAGGAGTAGAACCCGCAAGAGGAAGTTCGAAGGATGAAAGATGAGCGGATCACTTCATCCTTCCGCATTGTCCTTCATCCTTTCAAGATCAGTCGAACTGCGCTTTCATGGCGATCAGTCCGATCTTCAGCGCGTCGTTGTTGTGGATCGTGACCGGCGTGCCGGTGGGGATGCGTTGGTCATTGACGTACGTGCCGTTGACGGTGCCGACTTCCTCGAGGATGCAGTAGTCGTTGCCGCTGCGGATGATCTTGGCGTGGCGGCGCGAGACAGAGCGGTTCAAATCTACAGGCGTTAGATCGATGTCGGGAAGAATGCCGGTGACCGGATCAGCACGTCCGATGGTCGTTTCATCGGCTTTGCTGAACGGAAACGCAGCGCCGGTCGTGACGTCGATCAGACGATGGCGATGCGCTTTTTCCGGCGCAGCGCTCACCGTGGCGTCAAGCGAGCCGTGTTCGCTGTGAACCTCGCGGCCGACGAGTCGTTCCAACAGCGTGTTGGCTTCGCGCAGCCGTTTCGAGTATTTCCTGATGATGCGCACCGCAACCTCGGGGTTCCTTCGCAGCATCTCGTCGAAGCGCGCCCCGTTGATGACGACGGTACGGACGTCGGTTGCGGCGATGGCGTCAGCAGTGCGCGGAACGCTTTCGAGCACGGCCATCTCGCCGAAGAAGTCGCCCTTCTCGAGGTGTGACAGGGTGTGCGACTCGCCGTTGATGTGCTTGATGATGTTCACCTCACCCTCCTGGATGATGAACATCTCGGTGCCGAGCTCTCCCTCGCGGAAGATCACGTCACCGGCAGCGTAAATCGACGAAGAGGAGTCCTTCACGAGTTCCTTCCCGCCGGTCGTTTTGAAAACGGTTTTCATCGCTGGACCGCCGGTTCTGCAAACGTGAGCGTGAGGTCTCGGGTGCTGACGCGAACGGGCACGCCGGCCGGCAACAGGAGGTTGTCCCCCTGATGGCCGAACGGCAGATCGCGTATGACCGGAATGTTGCTGGAGGCGAAAAACTCGTGCAGCAGCGCCTCGATTTCGGCGTCGCTCCCGCACCCTTTCAGCTTCCCAATGACCACAGCTCGGATTTTTTTCAGTCTACCGGACAGCCGTAAGTGGGTCAACATCCGATCGATGCGGTAGACCGGTTCGTCGACGTCTTCGAAGAACCAGATTCCGTCTTCGATCCAGAAGTCGTACGGCGTACCGGTGAGCGCGGTCGTCAGCGAAAGGCAGCCGCCGAACAGGACGCCATCGGCTTCGCCATCGAATACGACTTGGCCCTGATCGAAATGATGAACGAGCGGCGCATCGCCGGCGAGCATCGACCAGAACCATTCCTCGATTGCCGGAGACAGCCCCGGCGCCCAATCGGAATTGAGCATCGGTCCGTGAAATGAAGCCACGCCGCATTTGACGCCGACGGCTTGGTGCAGCGCGGTGATGTCGCTGAATCCGATGATTGGCCGCGGATTGGCGCGGATGGCGTCGTAGTCGATGCCGTCGAGAATGCGCATCGCCCCGTAGCCGCCGCGAGCGAAGAAAAACGCATCGAAATCGTCAGACCTCAAGTAACGGTTCAACTCTGCCAGGCGCTCGGCATCGTCACCGGCAAGGTAGCGGCGATGACGATGATCGATATTCGCAGCAAGGGTGACGCGCAGTCCTCGCTGCTCGAGCGTTCGCGCCGCCGCTTCGATGCGCGGCAATTCGGACGGAGATGACGGAGCGAGGACGACGACGCTGCCGTTTCGTGGCAGCGCACGGGGACGTATGAGCACGAGCGGAGAGAAGCAAGGGCGGTGCTAGGGCGTTCGTGAGAGGAGCGAATGCGCGAAGCGCCGCTCGTTGTCGCTGAGAACGTCACAAAGTGTCAGGGGCGGGGTGTCGGGAGTGGGGTGTGGGGAGTGGGATGCGCAGTGTGAACGGCGGGGCGCGCCCAGTGATGAACCGGGCGTCAGCGTGAGTCGGGCCGGCACGAAGTGTCAGCGGGTCTCCCCACCCCCGACACCCCACTCCCAACCCCCGAATAAAACGTGTGAAGTGGACCTGTAAGCCGAATTCTGTTCCTCGCGCCGGAGCGCGAGGTGAAGATCATTCGTCTGCCACGCGCGTTACCGCGGTGGTCAAGCAACCTACCCGGAAGCTCATAACGGAGACGGGCGGCTCCATGACTTCCCTATTTGGTCTTGCTCCGCAGGGGGTTTGCCGTGCCGTCCACGCTTGCGCGGAACGCGGTGCGCTCTTACCGCACCGTTTCACCCTTACCTCCTCGCCGTCAGCCTTGCGGCCTCGGGCGCGATCGGCGGTCTATTCTCTGTTGCACTTTCCGTCGCGTCGCCACGCCTGGCCGTTAGCCAGCCTGCTGCCCGTGAGAGTTCGGACTTTCCTCGACGCCTTGCGACGCCGCGATCCTCCAGTCCACTCCACACGATCGACGTAACAGGATTGGGGCGGGACCATTCCGGGGGTTTTACGTAGGTCGGACTCTCAATCAGACGGCAACGTGATGTCGGACTGGAGAGTCCGACCTACGTAAACCACGGCGACGATACGTCGCGCTCCCACCCCCGACCCCCGCCGTGCTCCGACGACCGCAACAAATACATCCCTTTAAATTGTTGCTGTTTCAGTCGCTTACAATCGATGTCGGCACGCCGACATCAAAATACGTTTCGGTTTTTTGGGTCGGAAAACCACGCCAGCCACTCCTCGTTCGGGGCTCGCTCCTCCCCTTGCGGCAGCGACTCCAGTTCGTTCATGAAGCTGCCCGGATCGATGATCGTCACCTCCCGCCGCTTGATCCGCGAAGAGAGAGCACGATCGCCGGTGACGACTTTCCAGCCGCTGCCGGTCGCGACACGTTTGATGATCAGGTCGTCCGCCGATCGCCCGCCGCTGAAGATCACGATCACGCTGCCGAGGTTCTTGCCGAAATGCTCGGGTTCGGGACCGTCGAAGTAGCAGGCCACCTTGGTTCGATTGACGCGTGAGAAGGCGCCCAGCGTCCGCACCAGTTGCCGCTTCGCGTCTGCCGTGTCGCGCGCTGCTCCGGCGCGGCCGAGGAGGTTGTTGCCGTCGATCACCCAGCTCATGCTGCCCGGCGGCCGCGAAAGCGCTGATAGACGAAGAAGAAGATCAGCGGCATCCCGATGAGCGTGATGATCACCAGCCACGGTAGGAAGATGGCGATGATGGCATTCACGAAAGCGAAGGCGTCCTCAATCAGCGAGAGGATGGGGTTGCCAAGCCCCGCCGTCGAGAGCGTGCTCGCGCCGCGCACGCTTGCTTTGGTCAGGTGTGATCCGAGAGCGGCACTTCCCGCGATCACCGATGCCAGAATTACGGCGCCGTGCGGGATCTTGTCCGATACCGCGGCCCACGCCACCAGCCCCCCCGCGATCGGACGAATGAACGTGTGGATGACGTCCCAGGCGTGATCGATGGTCGGGACTTTGTCGGCCACGAACTCGATGAGGTAGAGAACCGCCAGAACGATCAGCACCGGCGTGGACGCGAAGAAGCGGGCCAGCTCGTCGTGAAAGATCGCCGGCTGCCATCGCGAGATCAGCCCGAAGACGAGCAGAGTCGCGTAGGCGTTGATGCCTGCGCCGAGGCCGAGTCCAGCGGAGGTCAGGAGCGAAGCGATCATCAGCGTGGGATCTTGACGACGACCGGAGCTTTGCTCAGACCGGCCGGCATCGATTTGGAAGCAGCAAGCGCTTCGGCACTCGTGGCGAAGCGGCCCCAGAAAACGCGGTAGCAGGGACGGCCGCGGTAGCTGGTGGGAACGAACCAGGCCTTGTTACCGGCCTCACTCAATGCCCGCGTGATCGACGAGGTCTCACAGACGAGCTCAAACTGGACGGTGTATGCCCCGCCCTTCTGCGCGGCGAAGTCTCTGGCCATGTTGTCGTACTTGGCGCGGGTGGCGTCGTTCGCCGGAGCGCTGGCAGTGGGCGTGTTTGAGATGGTTGGTGCGCCTGACGCTGTGCGCTCGAGGTGCGGAGAGCTGGGAGCCGGTGGAATCGGCTTGATTTCGTTCGCAGCGGTGCGCGGCAAGACGGGGGCGACGGTGACCGGCTTTGCGGCGGCCGGTTGCTTTTGCGGCGGTGCAGTCTTGGTTGCCACTTGCTGGGGCGGCGCGGTGTTGGTCGCAATTTGCGATGGAGACTTCGGTGCCGAGGTCGTCGTCGCGGGAGATGGTGA
The DNA here is from genome assembly GCA_036260495.1 of Thermoanaerobaculia bacterium. Taxonomy (GTDB): domain Bacteria; phylum Acidobacteriota; class Thermoanaerobaculia; order Gp7-AA8; family Gp7-AA8; genus JADGNZ01. The sequence goes on along the minus strand of DATAMS010000612.1, from coordinate 820 downwards.
TTGGGTAGACGATGGCGTCTTTGCCAGCGGAGGCATTGGAACGGTTGATGTTGTTGCCGCGGCCAGCGGCGAGGACGCCGCCGGGCCAGCCGGCGGGACGCCAGCGCTCCGGAGCTTCGCTCTTTTTACAGGAACGATCACTTCCGCGGGGGCGTTACGGTCCTGCCACCATTGCCAGGCGGGGTAGGCGGCTCCGCCGAGGAGAAGAAGGATCAGGATCGTGATCCACAGGCCGGCTCTGCTCTTCCTCGGTGGTTTCGAAGCGGGTGCCGCAATCGAGCTTGGGACCTCGTCTTTTCCTCGCACTGGAACCGCGGCGCGGCGCGCGGCTTCGATTTGGGCTTCGTCGAAGCCCCACTGCGGCTCGGCTCCGAGTGCGGTCGCGCTGACGCTTGCCGGCAACGGTGGCGCGAGCTCGGTCCCGGATAAGCGGTCGTCCTCGTCCGGCTCATCCCAAACTGACTTTGAAGCTTCTGGCGAGGCCGTTTTTGGTGTCGCCTGCTCGGTGTCCCACGCTTCGCGATTCACTTCTGGAATATCCATCGTCGCATCCTCAGGGGACAGGCCCCAATCTTCTTCCTGGGGAGCCTCGGCAACCGGCGGCGGAGCGTCGTCATCGAGCGTGAAATCAGGATTCTCGACATCCCAGGGACTGGCAGTCACGGGAAGAGAAACCTCATGTTCTACTGGAGGTTTGTCGGAGCGGGTCAGAAGCCGGAGGAGTCGAAGCGCTTCGAGCAGTTTGTACACGTTAAATATGTCTTTGCCCGACCGGCTCGCGACCTCGGCTGCCGAATTCTTCCCGTCGATCTGCGCCACG
>DATAMS010000601.1:0-11490 GCA_036260495.1 Thermoanaerobaculia bacterium | reverse complement strand
GCGAGCGTCTCGCTCGCGGCCATCGGCGTCTCGCCCGATGGTGTCTTTTCGGATGAGCGCGCGTCGCACAAACCTGGCTCATCGCGATCTCTCGTAATTACCGCCGGACGAGACGTCCGTCAGCCGCGGGCGAGACGCCCTGCACTCCTTTGCCCTGCGATAGAATCACCACGTTCCCTGCGCGGGTGGATGTGCGATGCGCGGAGCGGAGAACGACGACGAATCCATGACCACTACCTACGACAGTTCTGCCATCGAAGTCCTCACCGGACTCGAGCCGGTGCGCAAGCGGCCCGGCATGTACACCACCACCGAGCGGCCCAACCATCTCGCGCAGGAAGTCATCGACAACTCTGCCGACGAAGCGATCGCCGGCCACTGCGACGAGATCGTCGTCACGCTGCATGATGACAACTCCGTCACCGTCGCTGACAACGGCCGCGGCATGCCGGTCGATCGTCATGCGAAGGAAGGCGTGACCGGCGTCGAAGTCATCCTCACGCGCCTGCACGCGGGCGCGAAGTTTTCGGACAAGAGTTATCGCTTCTCCGGCGGTCTCCACGGCGTCGGCGTCTCCGTCGTCAACGCGCTTTCGAAGAAACTCGAAGTGTGGGTACGGCGCGACGGCAACGAATACCTGATGGTTTTCGGCGACGGCAAGAAGAAGCAGGAGCTGAAGATCGTCGGCCAAGTCGGCAAGCGCAACACCGGCACGACGATCCGCTTCTGGCCTGACGAGAAATTCTTCGACACGCCGAAGATCAACGTGCCGCGCCTCAAGCACGTCATGCGCGCCAAGGCCGTCCTCGCGCCTGGACTGCGTCTTCGTTTCATCAACGAGAACGATGCGACCGACAACGAAGAGTGGTTTTACGAGAACGGCTTGCCGGCCTATCTGATGTCGGAGCTGGCGGGCCTCACCACGATTCCGGAGATGCCGTACGTCGGCACGTTCAAAGGCTCGAACGAGGAAGTCGATTGGGCCGTCGTTTGGGTTCCCGACGACAACGAGCTCGTCACCGAGTCGTACGTGAATCTCATTCCGACCGCGCAGGGCGGCACGCACGTCAATGGTTTTCGCACCGGCCTCACCGAAGCCATTCGCGAATTCTGCGAGTTGCGCAACCTGCTTCCCCGCGGCGTGAAGCTCGCGCCCGAAGATGTCTGGTCGCGCTGCAGCTACATTCTTTCGCTGCGGATGACCGAGCCGCAGTTCACCGGCCAGACGAAGGATCGCCTGTCATCGCGCGAAGCGTCCGCGTTCGTCTCGGGTGTCGCGCAGGACGCGTTCTCGATCTGGCTCAACAACAACGTCGCCGACGCCGAGCGCATCGCCCAAGTCGCCATCGCCTCGGCCATGACGCGCCTGCGCCAGGGCAAGAAAGTCGAGCGCAAGAAACTGACGAGCGGGCCTGCCCTTCCGGGAAAGCTGGCCGACTGCACGTCGACCGATCTCAGTCTCACCGAGCTTTTCCTCGTCGAAGGTGACTCCGCCGGCGGCTCCGCCAAGCAGGCCCGCGACCGCGAGTACCAGGCCATCATGCCGTTGCGCGGCAAGATCCTGAACACGTGGGAAGTCGATCCGAACGAGGTCCTCTCCTCGCAGGAAGTGCACGACATCGCCGTCGCCCTCGGCGTCGATCCCGGCTCCGACGATGTGCGCGGACTGCGCTACGGCAAGGTCTGCATCCTGGCCGACGCCGACTCCGACGGCGCGCACATCGCCACGCTTCTGACCGCGCTCTTCGTCCGTCACTTCCGCAAGCTCGTCACCGACGGCCGCATTCATGTGGCCATGCCGCCGCTGTATCGCATCGACGTCGGTAAGAACGTTTTCTACGCGCTCGACGACCACGAGCGCGACGGGATCCTGCAGCGCATCGAAGCCGAAGGCATGCGCGGCAAGGTCAACATCCAGCGCTTCAAAGGCCTCGGCGAAATGAATCCGCTCCAGCTCCGCGAGACGACGATGAACCGCGACACTCGCCGCCTCGTCCAACTCGTCCTCGTGGCCGAAGATGGCGCCGACGCGACGATCGACATGCTGCTTGCGAAGAACCGCGCCGGCGATCGCAAGCAGTGGCTAACGGAAGAAGGCGACAAGGCGGAGATTCTGGAGTGAGGGCTCTCTCTTAGAAAGGCGGAATGGCGAATGTTTACTGTTGAATGTTGCATGTTGAATGAAACGCGCATTTGACAGAGTGATCCGCGACAGATGTTCCGGTTCCATTCAACATGCAACATTCAACAATGAACATTCAACATTCGGCAGTTTCCTCAGTCGATGACATCCGCGAGCACTTCCCCGCGCTCGATCGCATTCACAACGGCCAGCCCGTTTCGTACTTCGATGCGCCCGGCGGGACGCAGGTGCCGCGCGTTGTCGCCGAGGCGATGACGGACTATCTCTTTCATCACAACGCCAACACCCATTGGTTCTATCCGACCAGCGAAGAGACGGACGCGATCATCGAGCGTTCGCGCGATGCGGTCGCCGATCTGCTGAACGCGGATCGCGGCGAAATCGTCTTCGGCGCGAACATGACCACGCTCACGTTTCACCTCGCGCGCGCACTCGGGCGCACGTGGCAGTCGGGCGATGAGGTCATCGTCACCGAGCTCGATCACCACGCCAATGTTGCGCCGTGGAAAGCGCTTGAAGTCGATCGCGGAATCGTCGTCCGCACCGCGCAGATGATTCCGGAGACGGCGCAGCTCGATTACGAGCACATGGCTTCGCTCGTCTCGCCGCGAACGAAACTGATCGCCGCCGGTGCGGCGTCAAACGCGGTCGGCACCATCAACGACCTCGGACGCGTACGCGCCATCGCACGCGATGCAGGAGCGCTCTTCTTTGTCGATGCCGTGCACCTCGTGCCGCATGAGTTGATCGACGTTCGCGACCTCGGCTGCGATTTTCTGGCTTGCTCGTCGTACAAGTTCTACGGACCGCATGCAGGCATCTTGTTCGCGCGCCGGGAACTGCTCGATGCGCTGCCGTTCCCGAAGCTCGCGCCCGCGCCGGATTGGTCGCCGGAGCGCGCGGAGACAGGAACGCAGAATCACGAAGCAATTGCCGGCATCGGCGCGACGGTCGATTTTCTGGCCTCACTCGGCGGCGACGCAGGATCGCGCCGCGAGCGTCTGACGCGCACGTTCGCCACGCTACACGCTCGCGGCGACGTGCAACTGCGCATGTTATGGAACGGTCTGACGTCGCTGCCGAGAGTCCGCGTCTACGGCCCGCCGCCGGGGAATCCGCGCACGCCGACCGTCTCGTTCACGATCGATGGGATCCATCCCGACGACATCGCCCGCCGTCTCGCGTCGAAAGCGCTCTTCGCCAGCAACGGCGACTTCTACGCACTCACCTGCATCGAGCGCCTCGGATGCCCCGACGGCGTCGTCCGCATCGGCTGCGCGGCGTACACAAAGGATGAGGAAGTGGCGCGGCTCATTGAAGAAGTTGCGCGCATCGCGTAGCACGCGAAGACGCGAAAAGGTCCATCCCCTTCGCGTCTTCGCGTCTTCGCGTGAAAACCAGCCTTCCAATCGCTCATGCGATTCGGACCACTACCAGCGTCACATCATCCAATTGCGATTCCGCGCCGCGAAACGTGTCGACATCGCGCAACACCGCGTCGCGAATCTCTTCCGCTGTCCCCTGCGACGACGCAACGACGCGGCCGAGGCGCTCGAGGCCGTATGTTTCGCCATCGGCGTTGACCGTTTCGTAGATTCCGTCGCTGTGCAGAACGAAGGTGTCGCCCGGCGCGAATGACAGAACCTGTTGCGGAACGCTGGCGCCGAGGCGGGCGCCGAGGGGCGGGGAGAAGATCTCGATGAAGTTGGGGGATGCGTTGCGAATGTGCAGAAGCGGCGGATGACCGGCCGACGCTATCGTGGCGCGCTGCGCTTCGGGATCGAGTAGCAGCACGGAGATCGTCACCATCATCCGTCGCCGGCTCGACTGCGTGACCACTTCCTGCAAGCGCTCCAGCACGTGCGCTGGATCGAGGAGCTGATCGCGCAACAACGTAAAGCCGCTGCGCAGCGCGGATAGCGTGATGCCGCTGGCGAGTCCGTGGCCGGCAACGTCCCCGCAGATGACGGCCAGGCGCCCGTCGACGATGTAGTAGTCGTAGTAGTCGCCGCCCACTTCGCTCGCGGGCAGCGAAATCCCCGCCACGTCCGCCCACGCCAGCTCCGGCGGCTCCTCGGGGAGCATGCTGATCTGCACTTCGCGCGCGAATCGCAGCTCGTCGCGGATGCGCAATTGTTCGCGCGCCTCCGTGCGGCGCTGCACTCCTTCCTCGATTGCGGCCTTCTTGACGCCGCGGCTTGCGAGAGCGCCGCCCGCACCGCAGACGACATTGACCGATGTGAGGGCGATGAGGATGCCGATGTCGTTATGTTTGGTGCGGGTCGCAGGTGAAAAAACCAATGCGCCGATTGCGATGGCCAGCATCGCCGCGTTGAGAATGATCCGATGCGGCAGCAGCAATCGCAGCGCAATCGTCACCGCCGGAAAGATGACGCCCCAGGCGATCCATCCGCCGCTGTCGCTGAGCGCGAAGAACATCAGCGCGGCGAACTTGACGATAAAGACAGTGATCAGCCACGCGGCCAGATTGCGCCGGACCAGCCGCGCGTACGCGTGCGGCTCCCAATTTTCGCGCCGCCGCGCGCGCCGCAACTCGGTCATCGCCGCGATGATGAAGATCGTGAACAGCGCATCGGAAACCGACACGATGATGCGCACCGCCCGCTGCTCTTTGCCGGCAAGCGACATGGCCACGAGCACGAACGACGAGAGCGCGAAGAACCAGGAGATCACATACGCCCAGACGAGGTTGTGATCATCGAACCGCCGCCGCACCATCTGCGGCTCGGTGATCTGCGCGAGTTGTTCGAGGGTGGGCCGATCCATCGGCGCGTATTGTCGCCGAAGCGGCAAGGGCTCGCGCCGAATCTTCGCAATGCGACCGCGTCACGGCCGCGCGGCGCGTCGTTTCGTCTGCGCGAGAGGCGGCAACGTTGTGGCGCTCGGGCGGAGCTCACCGAAGACGATGACGTTGTGCGGATCCACGATTGCCGTTTTCGCGGTGACGGCGTGATCGGTCATGTGGATGCGGAAGAGCGACGTCTCGTTGGCGATCCACATGAAGTTGGGCTCGGTGTCGAACGCCATCGCTAAGACCGGCGAGCCGGGCGACGCGAGCAGTTCGTAGACGAGGCGTCCGCTCGCATCGTAGAACTTGATGGAATCGCCGGTTGCGCCTGCGAAGCCGCCATCGCTCAACGCGCGAATGGCCTGGAATCGCTCGCCAGCCGCAATCGGAGGCAGCGGCAACTGCGCGCACGCATCGTAGCGATTGGCGAAACCGCCGTCGCCGAGGTAGACGAGCGTGCATCCATTGGGGCTGACGTCGATACTGATCGCGCCAACCGGTTGCGTAAGATTCGGTAGCAGGAATCGTCGTTGAATCGTGCCGTCAGCCGAGTAAACGCCGACGACGCCACTCTTTCCAACGACATAGGCGAATCCCGCCGCATCCACCGCCAGCGAGCTCGCCTCCTCCGGTAGTTTCACTTTCCCGATCGGCCGCAGCGATGTGTCGAGCGATTGCAGGGTCGTTCCATCGACGCCGTACAGGTTGCCGTTTGCGTCGAACGCCATCGCGTCGCCTACCCAGAAATAGTCCTTGAATGCGAGCGCGCCCGAGTAAAGCGACGTCCGCGGCGGCGTCGGACACATGACGATCGGAGTCGCCGCGCTCCTGGCAACATCGCCGCGCAGAATCTCCGCTGCTTGCGCGCTCGCCGCAACGGAGGACGCGAGGAGCAGGGTGGCAGCGAAGCGGGCGGGCGTCATGAAGTAAGTCTAAGTCTGAGAGGGACGCAGTGCAATATGGCTCGGGTAAGGAAGAGGTCGCCGAGTCGGTTGAGAAGACGCGAGCCGCGAATATGTCTGATCCGGCATATACTGAACCTCGATGGTTGGCTCAAAGCCGCTCGTCTGGCTGCGTGGCGAGATCAAGACCCCGCCGTTTTCGCACGAGGCACGCGTGGAAGCCGGTTTCCTGATTCGCCGCCTTCAGGATGGCGAGCTGCTCGGGTTGCCTGTATCGCGCCCGATACCCGAGATTGGCTCCAATTGTCATGAGCTTCGCGTTGTCGATCGCGATGTCACATGGCGCATCGTGTACCACCTCGCGGACGACGCAATCGTGCTGCTCGATGTGTTTAGTAAGAAGACTCGGACACTCCCACGAAACATCGCGGCGGCTGCGAGGCGGCGATTGAGAACGTACTTGCGCGTCATCCAGGAGGACTGAAATGAAGACAGAGAAAAGAAAGAAACTCGAAGCCGCAGGCTGGAAGGTTGGCGATGCGCACGAATTCCTTGCTCTGACGCAGGACGAATCAGACTTCGTCGAGATCAAGCTCGCTCTCGCCCGGCGACTGCGCACGCTCCGCGAAAAGCACAACTGGACGCAAGCCGAATTGGCAAAGCACGTCGGCTCCAGTCAATCGCGCGTGGCGAAGATGGAGGCGGCGGATTCCACTGTTAGCGTCGATCTTCTTGTCCGTTCTTTACTGGCTGCAGGCGCGAACCGGCGGGAGCTTGGACGCGTAGTGGGGTCCAAGTCCCGATAAGAAACCCGTCAGCCAGTCAACGCTCAGTAACTCGCCAAACTCAATTTCCCTCCCACCCAAACCCGCCCGAACTCGGCGCTTGCGGATGAGGCGTTCTTTTTCTGTGCGCGCAATGCCGCGGCGAGGCCGTAGAGCGAGCGGGGGTTGTGCGGGTTGCGTTTGAGGTCGGCACGGAAGACAGTCGCTGCTGCGGCCGGCTGTTTGTTGCGGAGCAGAGCGGCGCCGAGGGTTTCGCGGGTCGGGTAGAACCAGTCGGTGGGCTCGTCGTAATCGAGGGCGTCTTCTTTTTCTACTGCGGTCGTGTATTCGCTGATCGCTGTTTTGTTGTCGCCTTTGGCGCTGGCGATGCGGCCGTTAAGCACGTGCGCGGCGACTTCGATCACGTTCTTCTCAGAGTTTTGATAAAGGCCGGGATCGTCGGGAACTTTGGCGCGCGCCGCTTCGAATTCCTTCTGCTCGGATTCTGCGCCGCTGATGTCGCCGAGCATCGCAAGCGCGGATCCGCGGGCGAAATGCGAATACGCACTCGACAACGGGCCGGCATCGACCGGCTTTTCTTTCAACACATCGCGCCAGCGTCCGAACCGCACCAGCACGAGCATGTTGTTCGCAGCGAAGCCTTCGGCGGGAGGCATCATCTTCGTCATCGCCGCGGCATTAGCTGAGAACTCATCGGCCATCTTCTTCGCCTCGGTAAAACGTCCCACCATCGCATACGACGCCAGGCCGAATTGGAGATTGTGGTTGTAATACATCGCCGCGTAGATGCTGTCGCCGCCGTTCTTCTTGATGAAATCGCGGTCCGTTTCGGCAGCCTTGGTATTTGCGCGTGCGGCGCCGCTGTAATTGCCGGTGCGCTGGTAGATGTGCGCGGGCATGTGGACCAGATGACCGGACGCGGGCGCCATCGTCTGCATACGCCGGGCGCTGGCGAGAGCGCGCTCGGGATGCGACGACGCTTCGACCGCGTGGATGTAGTAGTGGTTTGCGCCAAGGTGATTCGGGTTGCGGCGGAGAACGGATTCGAGGGTAGTGACGATCTCCGTCGTGCCTTCGTTCGGCTTGCCGTCGTGCGACCAGAACTTCCACGGATGCAGATCCATCATGCTCTCGGCGTAAAGCGTGGCGATGTCGAGATCGTCCGGATACTTCTTCGTCAGAGCGGCCATTGATGCGCTGTAATCGGCGCTGAGTTTCTTGAGATCCGCTTTCGGATCGTTGCTGTAACGCTTCGCCAGCGTGTCGATGAGGTCGCGTTCCTTCGCGCTGGCGCGCGACGCGTGCGCGAGCGCGGCCTGGACGCCGTCGTAGGCCTGCTTTTCGCGATCGGGATCGACGTCGAGATTGATGTTCGGCCCAAGCGCGAGCGCGGCGCCCCAATAGCCCATGGCCAAGTCAGGATCGAGCTGCGTGGCGCGCTGGAACGATCGAACCGCGGATTCATGATTGAACCCATACAGGTACTTCATTCCCTGATCGAAGTACTTCTGCGCCTCGGCGTTCTTCGTCGACACGGCCCAATGAAACTGACCGAGCCCGGGCTCGAGGACGGGCGGTTTCGCGTCATCTGCGAGAACTGGCGTCGCGACGATCAGAGAAAGGAGAAGGATGCGGAACACGCGCATAGTGGCCTCCATATGAATGATAGATACGGGGCAACGGGGTGATGCGGATTGGAGAAATGATAACGCAGCCGTTTCGCTGCGAAGCAGCTTTGGACTGCGGTGGCGCCAGCCACCGCTTTGAATCGCGTGCTCTCAGACGTTTCGCAGTTTAGACGGCTCGGGCGGCGGCGAATGGGACTGGCCTGTTGGTTGCTCGCTTTGAAAGCGGTGGCTGGCGCCACCGCAGTCCAAAGCTGCTTCGCAGCGAAATACGGCCTACACGGCAGTCGCCGTCACAGAGTTTCCTTCGTACAGGATTTCGTACCGCATCTCCGTCGCGCCGACGCGGATCTGATCTCCGTTTTTGAGCAGCGCGTGGAACGAGCGCGCGCCGTTGAGCCATGTGCCGTTGCGGCTCTTGAGGTCTTCGACCGCATACCCCTCCGGGCCGCGGTAAATGCGGGCGTGATGGCCGGAGACGCCGAGGTCGGCGAGGGAGATCTGGTTGTCGCGTTGACGGCCGATCAGATACTCGGGCTCGGTCAGCGGAAACATCAAGCCCTCATCATCGCCAACCGTGATCGTGAGCTGCGCGATCGTCGGCTTGACGACGTCTTTGTACGAGAGCTTCGCTTCGGTCGAGACGAGGAGGTTCGTATCGTCGGCAACTTCGCGGACTGTCGAGTCGGCGCTGAACGTCGCCGGCTTCTGGCGCATGGTGTCTTCGAGCGGCGGCAAGGTCGCTTTGGTGCGGCTCGTGTCGTCAGGCCCTGACGGATGCGTGACCGGCTCGATCAGCTTGTTGCCGAAGAGCCCGTAGATCACGCGATAAAGGTGCAACGGTTCTTCGTCTGCTGCCAGCGCCAGCTCGCCGAGTTTGCGGCGGCCGTTGATGAGGAAAAGGATCTTCCATTCATCGAGCGAAAGCGTGATCTTCTCGGCATCGGGATTCGAAACGACTTTGAAGACCACGGAGCTGTCGGGAAGAAGTCGCTCGCATTCTTCCCACTCTTCGATGCGCCGCGCGCCTTCCATGATGAGGTTCGAGAGATCGATGGCGATGGTCACCGCGTACGGAGGAAGCGTGGTGTCGTCGATGAATGCGAACATTCCGCCGGACCAGACGAAGGAGTCGTAGATGATTTCTGAGACCTGCACTTTGAGAAAGTCGCGGAGCTGGTCCTCGGTCAACATCCCTTCCTGCACGGCAATCTGCCCGAATCTCCCCCCCTCGGCATGCATCAACTTGTCGATGGCCGCACGTTGCCCGGCGGAGATTTTCTTCTTGCGGAGCAGAACGGCGCCGAGGCGGAGTGGCTCCTGATTCGATCCGGCGTAGACGACGGAGCCGTGATCGAAAAATACCGTCGCTTCCTTGCCGGCGCTGGTGAGCGTGAGCGTGCCGTTCTTTCGCGCTGACGCCAGAAACGTCAACACGTCCGGCAGCCGGAAGGAGGTGAGATTCCCGCGAAGCGACGGATCAGTCATTCGGTGCCGCGATTGTAGCAAGCACCTCCGCTACAATTTCGCGCCAATGCAATCCAACTCACGTCACGCCGTCGCGGCCGGGTTTCTGGGCTGGACGCTCGATGCCTTCGATTTCTTCGTCGTCGTCTTCCTTCTCGACACGCTCGCGGCGCAGTTTGGCGTGCCGAAGTCGCGGATCATTCTCACGCTGACGGCGACGCTGGCGCTGCGGCCTGTCGGCGCGATCATCTTCGGCATGCTCGCCGACCGTTACGGACGGCGCGCTCCACTGATGGCGAACGTCATCTACTTCTCGGTGATCGAGCTGCTCTCCGGATACTCGATGACATTTACGCAGTTCCTCGTGCTGCGCGCGCTCTTCGGAATCGGGATGGGTGGGGAGTGGGGCGTGGGCGCGTCGCTGGCGCTGGAGAATGCGCCAACGAAATGGCGCGGCGTGCTGTCAGGCATTCTGCAAAGCGGCTACTCCATCGGCTATCTGCTCGCCGCGATCGCGACCCGTCTGGTTCTGCCGCATTACGGCTGGCGTTGGATGTTCTGGCTCGGCGCGTTGCCGGCGTTGCTCGCGCTCTACATCCGAACGAAGGTGCCGGAGTCGCAGGCGTGGAAGGAGCATCGCGCCGGCAGCTTCAGCGAGATGCTGCGCGCGATCCAGGGACAGGGGCGCAGCTTCCTCTACCTGGTCCTGCTGATGACGTTCATGATGTTTCTCTCGCACGGGACGCAGGACCTCTATCCCGATTTTCTCAAGCACGCGCACGGCGTGCCGGCGACGACGGTGCCGTATGTGGCGATGCTCTACAACATCGGCGCGGTGATTGGAGCGATCATCTTCGGCCAGCTCTCGCAGAAAATCGGCCGGCGCTACAGCATGATCGCCGCGCTGATCGTATCGCTGCTGGTAGTTCCGATGTGGGCGTTCGGCGGTTCGCTGGTCATCCTGGCGGCGGGAGCGTTTCTGATGCAGGTGGGCGTGCAGGGCGCGTGGGGCATCATCCCGATCCATCTCAACGAGCTGGCGCCGGATGCCGTTCGCGGCCTGATGCCGGGGCTGGCGTACCAATTCGGAATTCTCGTCGCCGCGCCGACGAACACGATCGAAGACGCACTACGCGACCGGTTCGGTTACTCCTGGGCGCTGGCAGGATTCGAGGTTTTCGTAATGGTCGTGCTGACGGTGATCCTCCTCTTCGGCCGCGAAAATCACGGCCGGTCGTTCCATTCCGGGGATTTGTTGATCGAGAAGGAATGAGGGCTGCCGCCCGCTTCAGCGGGCGACAGAGAGCGATTCGCGAGAGCACGAAATCCCACGAAATCGCGGACTCTCTAAAACGTCTTCATCCACTCGAACACCTGGTAATGCTCGCCGTTCATGCCGCACCGTGCATACACCTGCTGGGCGACCACGTTGCGGCGGTCGACGTAGAGGCGAAGACCGCGCAATGACTCGTCCGCCTCCACGAGGCTCTTCACGTGCGCGTACATCCCCGCGTACACGCGCTGGCCGCGGAACTCCGGGCGGACGTAGACGCTCTGGATCCACCAGACCATTCCGTTGCGCCAATCGCTCCACTCGTAGGTCGTCATCAGCGACGCGATCGTTTCGCCGTCGCTCTCCGCAAGAAAGTACCGGCCTCGCGACGGATCGTCGAACAGCGCCGTCACGCCGCGCGTACAAACCGCGGCATCGAGATCCAGCTCCTCGCTTTCGCGCGCCAGCTTCACCTGGAAGTCGACG
>DATAMS010000598.1:0-3879 GCA_036260495.1 Thermoanaerobaculia bacterium | reverse complement strand
GAGCCGGCCGACCGTCTCAGAATGATCCGGTCGGATCGCCTGGAGGGTGATCATCTTGAGATCGAAGTCTTTCGCGTTTTCGATGACAAGATCCTGCGCGCTCACTTGGATGGCTTCAACGAACTTCGACTGTCTGACACGCACCAGCGTGATCTCGTCAACGGGGTACTGATGCGCAAGCTGTTTCGGACCGAGCACGACGACCTGCACGTCCGGGTCGACGAAACGGCAACGGCTCACTTTCTTGCACTTCTTCACGATCGTTCCAATCCGTCCAACGATGCGATGATCATCGAACCAGTTCACGACCAGCTTGATCTCCACTAGCCGTTCGCCATCGGGGAGAATGGTCGCGAGTTCAACGTTGTCTTTTTGAACCAGCTTCTTGCCGTCCGTCTCAAGCTCGAAGAGGCGGCGAACATCGTCGCCGAACTTCCGAACGATGTCGTCCACGCGATCCTGGTTTGTTTTCGCAGCTTTATATTGAGGCCCGTAGCAGCAGTAGCCATGCGTCGAGCTATGCGAGAGGCCGTCCAAACCGCCGTCGCCGTGCGGAACATCCGGAATCGTCTGGAAACCGATGATCACGCTGGCAAAGCGCGCACAGACTTCATCCTCGAAGGCATCTTCTTCGAGTTCGGCTAGTGATCGTGCATAGACCTCAGCAAGATTGCTGGACATGGGTAAGGTGCCACGATGAGTGCAGGACTTCCGGCCATGCCACCGTGGACGAGCTTCCTCCCAGTCTAACAGTGAGCTGCTTACGCTGCTCGGCAGACCTTCGTTCGCACCACTCTTCCGTCGTCGCGTGGCCATCAAATGGCTATCAAAACTTGGCACTCCCAGGGTCGCCAGGGCGGACGCCGGGGTGACACGTTTCTCGAGCTTTCAGGGGAGTTACGCGAAAGTGTTGGTAGCGCATACGGGATTTGAACCCGTGTTACCGCCGTGAGAGGGCGGCGTCCTGGACCCCTAGACGAATGCGCCAGATGGTGGGAGCGCGAGGATAGCTGGGCTGCCTCGCGATGGCAAGCGCGGTTAACGGATCGGGTATCCGTTCCATTCCGAGGGGGGTGTTCGGGGAGGACGGATCGGGAGTTGGGCCGTGTGTTGAACGAGGTGCAGTCATATCAACGCTGAGTGCGCCGGCGGCGGATCGGGCCACGAAACTGCTCGCGATGGCGACTGGTTCACAGATCCTGGCCCGACTGCCGGCCTCGAATCGTCGGTTCCACCTGCCGGATTTGGGATCTTTGCAACCGCGGCGGGCGTGTCCCCTACTCAATCTATCAGTTGCGTGCGTCCGTACGCCACTTTGCTACTTCAAGATCTGATTCTCAGATCTTCATTCGTCGTTTCCTTCGTGCAAAGCCGCTTTCGGCGCGTGATTCGTCCATTTCGACACATCAAGATCTGATCTCCAGACCTTCGTTCACCGATTTGGCTCCTCGAGATCTGGCGCGCAGACCTTAATCTTCCGCAGGACTACTGAAGATCTGGGTGCCAGACCTAAGGATCTGGATGTCAGGGCTTGATTGGAGGCGAACGTGGCTGCTGGAGCGAAACCGACGATTACGAATGCGGAACGGGCTGCTTCGCGGGTGAGGGTGATCCTAAACGCCGCCGCGCAACGCGTGCCGGGACTGAAAGCGCCGCATGCGAAGACATCGAAGCGCATCAGCGGGCATCGAACGGTACCGAGGAAGTTCATTCACACGACGATCGCGGCGGTGGACTCGCTCGAGGAGTTGCGAAACACCAGCACGTTCGATTCGGACGAAGCGCAAGCGGCGTTGCAGTTCGAATCGGCATTTCGTCCCATCGTCGATCAATTGGCTGCTCTGCTGGCCAGCCTCACCTACACCATCGACATGCGTGTGGCCGCCGTCGCCGCAAAGGCGCTGCGGACCTACGCCGTCGCCAAAGGGCTGGCGCGCGACGGACAGAATCGCGAGCTTCAGGTTCGCCTCCGCCATCTCAAGCGCGATCTCGGGCGCAGGGGGCCGCGAAAGAAGAAGTGAAGCTCGTCTTCGTTGCTACGAACAAACAACGTCTTTGTGGTGTTTGCGACGCCCCCTCATCCGGCTTTGCCACCTTCTCCCCCCGCAAAAAGCGCGGGGGGAAGGCGCTCGATTCGAGTGGGTGAGTTAGGCGCGGGTTGAAATGGCGCTCCGGATTTCTCGCGCGATTAGCGCAACGTGCGCGGTGAGGCCGTGGTCGCCTTCGTCGATGGCGATGAACTTTGAGGACTTTGCGAGATTCGGTTGCCAACGCTTCCATGTCGCTTCGACCAGTTCGAAGGGTACGCTCTCGTCGTTGCGGCCCATGATCACCGTGACTGGCGATGGTGGCGGGATGGCGTCGATGCGCACTTGAAACATCTGTTCGAAGAACTTGCGATGGATTGGGACTTCGGCGTTTCTTGCGTGATTGAAAACGAGGATCGGATCGCCGTCCGGGAGGTGCGTGCGCCATCGGTCGGCGATGCCGAGGGCTGGGGCGATCAGGACCATCGGGGCGATGATGCCGCGTTGCGCGATTGCGAGGGCGACGAGAGCGCCCATCGAACTGCCGGCGATGATGTCGGGTGGATGAGCGACTGCAACTTCCATCGCGTGTTCGACGATGGTGTTCCAATCGAGCGACTCGAATGACGGGACGTTGAGATCGGGCGTGATCATCTCGATGTCGGGCTCGAGCATCGGGCGGAGCGCGGTGATCTTCGCGCTGGCGGGAGACGATGCGAAGCCGTGGAAGTAAAGGAGAGTGCTCATCGAAAAACTACTCGATCGTCTTCACGCCCATTCGTTTTTTGATGAACAGCGGAATCAGGATCAGTGCGAGAAGCAATGCGCAGACGATGGCCAGGCGTTTGAGCGCGTCGCCCTGGGTCATCGTGCCGTTGACGAGCGAGTCGGCGCAGTACGTGAAGACGAGGTGCGAGGGGATGATGCCGATGAGCGTGGCCAATGCGTAGTCGCGGAAGCGCATTTTGGCGACGCCGGCGGCGTAGTTCCAGACGGCGAATGGCGGACCGGGGATGAGCCGGACGATGAGCATCGACAGGAACCCTGAGCTCTCGACCTGTTTGCGCACTCCTCGGCCGACGCTGCCGAATTTGTCGAGCAGGCCTTCGCCGAGGAAGCCGCCGACGTAGTAGGCGGCGATGGCGCCGAGAAAGCCGCCAATGATGGAGTAGAGGCCGCCGAGTTTCCATCCCCAGATCACGCCGGCGGCGATGACGAAGATGCTGGCGGGAAGTGCGAACACGCATCCCGCGGCGTAGAGGGCGATGAGTACGATCGGCCCGTACCAGAGTCCGCGCAGCCAGGCGATGAAATCGTTGATGTGCGCTTTGGTGAGGTATGCGCGCAACGGTGTGAAGTAAAGCGCGGCGATGCCTCCGGCGAGGACGAGGAGCATCGCGAGCTTGATCGCATTTCGTTTGTTCATTGGGATTTTCGGGCCGGAGGCGGAGTTTAGCTCAATCGTATTGGGTGGCTTTGGCGGTGTGGGATGAAGACATTCGGGCGGGACGCCCGAATGCCGCGGGCGAAGACGCCCGCACTCCTAGGGCGCTGACGTCACTGTCTCCGAGGCTTGGAGGGCGATGGTGACTGAGGGTTTGTCGGGGCCTTTGGGGTGGGAGACGCCGGAGAGCGTGGTCAGGGTGAGGCGGCGCCATTTGACGGGTTGGTCTAGCGTTATCTCGATCTTCGAGGTGATGGCGGCGTCGGCGAGGGAATCGAATTTGATCTCCCCCATCGAGTCGATGGAGCGGATGAAAGAGAGCTCGATGACGGCGACGCGGTGGCCGTCGCGGTTCTCGATCGCGCGCAACGTTCCTCGGCCAGGAATGGTCTTGATGACGTGCCCTAG
>DATAMS010000574.1:0-5388 GCA_036260495.1 Thermoanaerobaculia bacterium | reverse complement strand
CCGAGGCGAGAAGAAAAACGAGGGATGCAACGAGCCGGAACGATTTCACGAACGGACCTCTCTTTAGTTGATTGCAGAGACCGGAACCGGCCCCAGTGGATTTGTTTCCGTTACTTATTTGAATAACCCAAACATTGTAATCGCAGCAATCTCATTCCGAAAGCGGTGAGAGGCTGTGACCACAGATACAAAACTCCGCCGCCAACTGGCGAGAATCGTCTTCATGCTCCGGTGCGCGAGGTTTTTCTTGTCGATCGTGCTGCTGACCGCATCGGCGCAGGCGCAAGCGCCGCAACGTGGCGGCGATCTGACGCAACCTCTTCCGCTCTTCCCGCCGGGCAACTGGTGGAATGCTGACATCAGCGCGGCGCCGGTCGATGCAAAGAGTGCGGCGTTCATCGCCGACGTCGGATCGACCCGCGGCATGCATCCCGATTTCGGCGGCGACAGCGGCGATTCCTCGGCGCCCATCTACGGCATGCCCTACATCGTCGTCGCCGGCTCGCAGCCGCTGCTTCCGGTGTCGTTCGATTACGACGACGAAAGCGACACCGGCGCTCCCGGCCGTCCGCCGGGCTATCCGATTCCGGAAGAAGCGAAGACGCAGCAGAAGTGGATCGAGGGCGGCCTCTCCGGCAGCGATCCGAACGCCGATGGCGACCGCCACATGCTGCTGGTCGATCGCGACAATCGGATGCTCTACGAGTTGTACGCGCTGCACTGGAACGGCACGCGCTGGGAAGCAGGTTCGGGCGCCACGTTTCCGCTCGATTCAAATGCCCGCCGTCCCGAGGGTTGGACGAGCGCCGATGCAGCCGGTCTTGCCATTCTTCCGGGCCTCATCCGCTACGACGAGGTCTACGGAACCGCACCGATCCGCCACGCGTTTCGCGTGACCGTACGCCACACGAACGGCTACGTTTTTCCGGCCTCGCATCGCGCCGGCTCAACATCTGGAGCCTTGCCGATGGGCGCGCGCCTGCGGCTCAAGGCATCGAAAGACATCTCATCGTTCCCCGAGCCGTTGCGCCGCATTTTCCAGGCAATGAAAACCTACGGCCTGATCGTCGCCGACAACGGCAGCGATCTCTACGTCAGCGGCACCTACGACACGCGCTGGGACAACGACATCCTCAATCCCGCGTTCGCCGCGATCAAAGGCAGCGACTTCGAGGTCGTGCAGTTGGGATGGGAACCTGCCGCAAAGGGAAGATCGCGCGCCGTACGACATTAGTACTTCGGCCGCGCTGGTTGCGCTTCGCGCGTTGTCGAGTGCCAGGCGATTGATCGCAGTGCGCGCGTTTCTTGCAGCCTTCGCAAGATTGCGCCGTTTGCACTTGGCCGGAACCGGCGGCGCAGGATGACCGTAAGCTCTACGGAAATAGCGCGCGGAATTCTTTCGGTAGCGCGGCGGTGAAAACGAGGTGCTTTCCGGTCGTGGGATGGTCAAAGCCGAGGAGTTTGGCGTGGAGACCGAGGCGTCCGAGAGGGTTCGTGGTGGCGCCGTACATCGTGTCGCCTACCACCGGATGGCGCGATTCCGAGAGATGAGCGCGAATCTGGTTCTTGCGGCCCGTCTCCAGCGTGACTTCGAGCATCGAATAGGCGCGCTTTGCGCTGATCGTGCGGTAGTGCGTGATGGCGTGTTTGGCGTCGGGATGGGCATCGACGCTGACCATTTTCAGATCCTTCATTTCGAGGAGATTCGATTCGATCGTTCCCTCGGGTGGATCGATCGTCCCCTCGACGATGGCAACGTAGATGCGCTCGACGCTGTGAATCATGAACTGCGCCTTGAGCTGCTCGCGCGCGAAGAAGTTTTTGGCGAAAACGAGGACGCCGGAGGTCTCGCGGTCGAGCCGGTGAACGACATGAACGCGATCTTCTCCGCGCGAGCCGAGGTAGGTGTTGAGGTAGGCCTGGACCGTGGCCTCGCGCTCGCGCTCCGTCGCTACCGTCAGAAGCCCGTGCGACTTGAGGATCACGATGACGTCGCGGTCCTCGTCCAGAATCGCGATGCCCGGCGGCAGCACGCGCAGATCCGATTTCGCAACGACGGCGAGCATCTCATCCGGCTCGATGATGCGCTTGGCATCCTTCTCGGTTTCGCCGCCGACGCGCACGCGCCCAGTCTGCAGCATCTGCCGCAACGTCGTCCGCGACGAGTCGGGATAGAGCTGCGCGAGGGCGTCGAGAAGAGGGAGCGAATCGGTTCGTTGCACTGGGCGGGATTATGAAGGGTGAAGAGTGAAGGGTGAAGAGTGAAAAGCTGCTGCATGCGATGTGCTTTTTTCACTCTTCACTCTTCACTCTTCCAAACCGGTGTCCGCTCGGTGCGGGGTATCGAGCGATTCTAGATGAAGGGTGAAGAGTGAAGTTAGAAAAGTAAAAAGAGGCTGCGCTTTTTTTCACTCTTCACTCTTCACACTTCACTCTTCCAAACCCCCATCACCTAGAATTCGCGCGGAGGCAGCACATGGACTACCAGATCGTCGGCGACGTCATGCAGGCGTTGCAGATCACGTTGCAGCGGAACGAAGAGATTTATGCCGAGGCGGGGGCGATGCTTTATATGAGCGCGGGGATCGACCTGCAATCGAAAATGCAGGGCGGGCTGATGAAGGGCTTGATGCGCAAGTTCCTCGCCGGCGAGTCGCTGTTCATGAGCGTCTTCCGCTGCGACGTTGGATCGGCGCACATGGCGCTTGCGAATCCGATTGCTGGCAAGATCTTTCCGATTCAGCTCAACAACACCACGATCCTTGCCGAGCGGAATGCCTACCTCTGCGCGATCGGCAACATCGATCTTTCGGTCGCGTTCACGAAACGATTCGGCGCGGGGCTTTTCGGCGGCGAAGGATTCCTTCTGCAGAAGATCAGCGGACAGGGATTGGTCTTCCTGCACGCCGGCGGCAACATGCTGGAGTTCAATCTGGCCGCGGGTGAACAGCTCCGCGTCGATACGGGATGCATCGTGTCGATGGCCGAGACAGTCAACTACGACATCCAGTTCGTCGGCGGCTTCACGAATGCGCTGTTCGGCGGCGAAGGACTTTTCTACGCGACGCTGACCGGTCCCGGCCACGTCGTCTTGCAGACGTTGCCCTTCAGCCGCCTGGCCAACCGGCTGATGGCCGCAGCCGGTCCCTCCGGTCATCGCGATGAATCAAAGGGACTGGGCGGATTTGCGGGGGATGTGCTGGGGAACATCATTTCCGGGGATTAGGGAGTGGGGAGTCGGGGGGGTGGAGTGTGGGAGAGTCAAAAGCGAAATGTTGAATGTTCAGTGTTGAGTGTTGGATGTTGAATGAAGCACCGGGAGTCAACGTCCGCCTCATTCAACACTCAACACCCAACATTGAACATTTAACATTCCGCCTTTGACTCTCCCCACGCCCACGCCCCACACCCCACTCCCCGATTCACCTCATCGCAAACACTACCGACACGGTGAAGGAAAGCTCTGTCGACCCACTCTCCACCGGAACCTCGGCGCTCACGGCCTGCGCGGCCATGACGTTGCGAGCCATCATCGGACGTGGTTGCGGTTGGGTCGCTCCCATCTCGCTGATCGCGATTGCGGGTCCGAGAGTGCGGCCTGCGGCGGTGGCGAAGAGGGAGGCTTTGGCGCGCGCTTCGGCAAACGCGGCGCGAAGACCATCGTCGCGTCCGCGCGAAGGATCGGAGACGGAGAACGACAGTCCTGAAGTTTGATTCACGCCGGCGGAGATCGCGGCCTGGAGAAGGCGGCCGGCGTCGCTGGCTTGCTTGCGCGTGACGGTGACGCTGTTCGAGACCTGATACCCGATGACGCGCGGCGGCTTGCCCTGTTGCTGCTGGCTGTAGTCCTGCTGCGGATAGATCGAGAAGTTCGAGGTCTGGATCTCCTCCGCTTTCGCGCCGGCGGCTTTGAGCGCGGCGATGGCGGCAGCGACTTTCTGGTTGTTGTCGTTGACCGCTTCTTCGACCGTGGGTGCCATCGTCTGCACCGTCGCGGTGAACGAGTAGCGATCGGGAGTCAGCGACACGTGGCCGGTGCCGGTAACGCTGATCGTATCGACGGGAGCGGCATCGCGCGGCGTCATCGGCTGCTGCGCGAACGCACTCGCGGCGGCGATGACTGCGATGAATGTGACGAGAAATCTTTTCATGCAACCTCCTGGTTTGACCGCTTGATCGCGCGCGCTACAATGCGCGCCTCCACATCTGCGGCGCGCTCGCGGCTCGCGGCGTCTTCACGGAGAAAAAAACACGAATGGCTGATCCGAACGACAGGGTGCCTGGGCAGGCATCGGGGCGGTACTACGTCGATACCCAATGTATCGATTGCGATCTCTGCCGCGAGACCGCGCCCGCCAATTTTCAGCGCAACGACGAGGAGGGTTTCTCCTACGTCTACAAGCAGCCGGAAACGGCGGATGAAGAGACATTGTCAAAGGACGCGCTGGACAACTGCCCGGTCGAAGCGATCGGGAACGATGGGTGATGTGGGTCAGTCGGTTAGTGGACTAGTGGATCAGTGGATTCGATCGCCAGGTTGAGGTCGCACTGCTAATCTACGAATCAACTAATCCACTAATCCACTAATCCACTGCACTCAATGCGTCTTCGTATCCTGGCTCACCTGATCGTGCCAGTCGTCGGCGAGCAGCACTTCGATCAGCTCCTGCAACTCCTCCATGTGAAAGGGCTTCGTCAGCGCGGCGGTGCGGTTGTTGCCTTTCGTGATCGTCAGGATGTCGCCTTTGCCTGACGCCACCACCACCGGCGTCTTTTTCCCTTGCGCCAGAAACCAGGCGATCCATTCTTCACCGCTCATCCCGCCGGGAAGATTGAGATCGAGGAGGATGAGGCGCGTGTCGGGATTGCGCTGCAGGAGCGAGATCCCTTCGGTGGCGCCGGTCGCCGAGAGCACTTCGTATCCGCGCCGCTGCAGGTACGATTTGTAGAGCGCCAGGACCTCGGGGTCGTCTTCGATTGCGAGGATCTTGTGGTTCGGATTCGTTTGTGTCTCTTCAGTCATCATCGCCACGCTCCTGCGCCTGGGCCGGGCTGATGCGAAAGGCGTGCTAACCTCAAGCGCATCATGGGAATCGCGCTCTGGACGGCCTGCGCGCTGCTGCTTTTCGCCGCGGCGCGCTTCGTTCCCGCGGGCCGTCCCGTTGGCTGGATCGGCGAGTTGATTGCGGCGTTCGTCAGCGCGATGATCTTCGGCCTGCTGGCCACGTTCCTCGATTTCGGCGGCTGGAATGAGCTCGATTGGCGCGCCGGAGTCTTCGTTTTTTTCGGTGCAGCGATGGCAGTCGCGATCGTGAGGATTGCGGGTGTCGCTAGTCGGGTGTCGGGAGTCAGCCGTGCGGGGGTCGGGAGTCGGGAGTCGGGAGTCGG
>DATAMS010000610.1:0-2239 GCA_036260495.1 Thermoanaerobaculia bacterium | reverse complement strand
GGTCTCTCAGGCATCTTGGCTGCGGGCTATTTCGTTGATACGAATCCTTTCGTCAATCTCTGGGTGGCCATCCTGGGAACTGGAGTGTTTTTTTGTGCCGTGGATTACCTGCTTCGCCCCTATGTCTCGTTCTTAGACCTCGCGCACTACGTCCGGAACGGATTCCCTGTCCTTGCACTCGAGAGCATGGTGCTGATATCTGGTTACTCATTGACAAAACTCATCAGGTTACTCCGCGCGCCCAAGTAGGCGTACGCCGTGGACAAGCGAATGGCAAAAGGCACTCTGCGATAAGTAGCGATCTGTCAGCTCTCACTGAATCGCGGTGCTTCGTTGAGTGCCTTTGCTCGCTGTCTAGCCGCCGATCCTTGCTTCGAACAAATCCTCACTCCACCGTCTTGATCGCAATCGTCTTCACATTCCTGATCCATCGCGCGGGCCGCTTTTCGGCCGGGATGACGATTCGGAACGGGCCTTCCTTTTCGGGCAGCGGTTTGCCGTCTTTCTTGTCCGCGAGGAGGATGAGGCGGTCGTTGAAGGCGGGATCGGTTTCGGCGACGGTGAAAGCGACTTTGTACCCGTCAGTTGCTGTAATGACGACGATCGCGCGGAGGCCTGGACCGCGGAGTTTCTCGCCCCGCGGGACGCCGGCGCGTTCGAGGATCGCGCCGAGGGTGACGCCTTCGTAGGTTGCGGCCGGGTTCTCGTGTTCTTTGGCCTCGGCTTTCACTCGCGGCAAGCCTTCCAGCGTTTTAGAAGTGACGGTGATTGTTTGATCGGCGATTGATGGTGCAGCAGGATGTTCGGCGGCGTAAGGCGTCGAAGACGCGACAAGAAGTGCGGCGAGAAGGAACATCAATTTCTTCACTGTCGTGCGTCCTGTGCGTCCACTACCGCGATCGCGGCCATGTTTACGATGTCGCTCACATCGACGCCGCGCTGGAGCACGTGGACCGGCTTGGCCATTCCTTGCAGAATCGGGCCGATTACCTCGGCGCCGCCGAGGCGCCATAAGAGTTTGTAGGCGGCGTTGGCGGAATCAAGGTTGGGGAAAATCAGGACGTTGGCGTCGCCCTGGATTTTGCTCCAGGGGTAGTCGGCGCTGGCGATGTGGGGCTCGACGGCGGCGTCGGCTTGCATTTCGCCTTCGATGATCAGCTCGGGGCGCAGGCGCTTCACCATCGCCACGGCATCAGCCACCTTTTCGGCATTGGGATGTTTCGTCGATCCGAAGTTCGAGAACGAGATCATGGCAATGCGCGGCTCTAAATTAAAGCGCCGCGCGGTTTCGGCGGTGAGGATGGCGATCTCGGCGAGTTGCTCGGCGGTCGGCTCGATGATCACCGTCGTGTCGGCAAGGATGATCATCTTTCCCTTGAACATCAGCAGGTACGCGCCGGAGACGTTCTTCACGCCCGGCCGCGTCTTGATGATCTGCAGCGCCGGCTTGATCGTGGCCGGGTAGTAGGCGCGCAGGCCGGCGATCACGCCGTCGGCATCGCCCGCTTCGACCATCATCATGGCGAAGTAGTTGCGGCCGTTCAGCACGCGTTGCGCGTCGGCCACCGTGATGCCCTGCCGCATCCGAAGCTCCGCGAAACGGCGCACGTACTGGTCGCGTTGCGCGCACGTCTCGACGTCGATGATCGTTACTTTCGATTCGTCGACGTGATGCTTTTGCAGCAGCGGCGCGACAACTTCGCGGCGCACGAGCAGGATGGGATGGGCGAGTCCTTCCTCGATCAAAATCTTCGCTGCGCGAATGATCTTTTCCTGATCGCCCTCGGGGAACACGATGCGTTTCGGATCGCTCTTGGCGCGATCGTAGACGCCGTGCATCATTCCGCGGGCGCGTCCGAGGAGCTGCTCGAGACGGCGGCGGTAAGCGTCGTAATCGGTGATCGGTTCCTGCGCCACGCCGGTCTCCGCTGCCGCACGAGCGACGGCCACCGGCACGTTGAGCAGCACGCGCGAGTCGAAGGGCTTCGGGATCAGGTAAAGGCGCCCGAACGTGAACTTCTCGTTGCCGTACGCGCGCAGAACGGCGTCGGGAACTTCTTCCTTCGCCAGCTCGGCCAGCGCCAGCGACGCGGCCAGCTTCATCTCGTCGTTGATCGTCGTGGCGCGGCAATCGAGCGCGCCGCGGAAGATGAAGGGAAATCCGAGGACGTTGTTGACCTGGTTCGGGTAATCGGAGCGGCCGGTGGCCATGATCACGTCGGGCCGCGCGGCCACCGCG